>CALRLV020000051.1:0-11588 GCA_943368895.1 Ferrovibrio terrae | reverse complement strand
TTTCCAGCCAGTCGGTGCCGGTCCCGATCTTCAATGCCCCACCCGTACGATCACAGCGGACGTCCATCTCGGCCGAAGGCTCCGTGAAGGGGAAATGGTGCGGGCGGAAGCGCACATCGACATCGTCGATCTCAAAGAAAGCGCGCATGAAATCCATCAGCACGCCCTTTAAATGGCCCATATGAACCCCGTCTTCGATGACGAGGCCTTCAATTTGGTGGAACATTGGCGTGTGCGTTTGGTCGGAGTCGCAGCGATAGGTACGGCCCGGCGCGACAATGCGGATCGGCGGCTTCTGGTTCAGCATGGTGCGCACTTGCACGGGGCTGGTATGAGTGCGCAGCAGCATGCGCGAGCCATCTTCCTTTTCTTCGAAGAAGAAGGTGTCATGCATATCGCGCGCGGGATGTTTGGGCGGGAAGTTGAGCGCCGTGAAATTATGGAAGTCGTCTTCCACATCTGGCCCTTCCGCGATGGCAAAGCCCATATCTGCAAAGATAGTTTGAACCTCTTCAAACACCTGCATGATAGGATGAATCTTACCGCGCCGCTCGGGCCGCACCGGCAGAGTGACATCAATCCGCTCGGCCAAGAGGCGTGCGTCGAGGGCGGCTTGGGCCAGCGCCTCTTTCTTGACGGCAATCGCGTCGCTCAGGCTTTGCTTCAAGCCATTGACCAAGGGGCCAAAACTCTGACGCTCTTCCGGACTCATACCGCCCATGCCTTTGAGCAATTCCGAGACGCTGCCCCTTTTGCCAAGGGCGTTAACGCGCACCAATTCTACGGCCGCTTCATCTTGGGCAGCATCTAATTGGGCAAAAAGGTCGCGGGAGAGAGTTTCAATGTCAGTCATGAAACGGTCCTAGCGGATTGGACGGCTAAATGGGAGGGGGGTGGCGCAGATGATTGACGGTCGCGCTTTGCCCATTCCTCACAAAAATGTGCGCGCGCTTGCCGCTGACACGGCCGCCCTTGCCCCCTAAGGAAGCGGCTCAAAATTTTAGGCGGGCCTTAGTCCCGCTTCGGAGAGAAACCAATGTTCCGTTCCGCCCTCGTCGCTTTAGGCGCTTTCGCGCTGCCCATGGCTGTCGCGGCTAACCCAGCCCAGCCAGCCCAAGCAACGCAAGCCTTCAGCAATCCCTTTTTTGAAGCCAAAACCCCCAAATATGGTGCGCCAGCTTTTGACCGCATTCGCCCGGAACATTTCCGGCCAGCCTTCTATGAAGGCATGCGTCAACATAAGGCTGAGATTGAGGCCATTGCGAACGCAAAGGCCGCCCCGACATTCGACAACACCATCCTGGCGATGGAAAAGGCAGGTCTGTTCTTAGACGACGTCTCGGCCGTCTTCTTCAATATGACATCGGCCAATTCTAGCGCGCCGATCCGCGCCATTCAGCGCGAGATGGGTCCCGTTATGGCAGCCCATTCGGACTCAATCCGCCTCAATCCGAAACTGTTTGCACGCGTTCAAGCCGTCTATGACAAGCGCGCCAACTTGCGCACCCCTGAACAGCGCCGCTTGGTAGAACGCGTCTATCAAGGCTTTGTGCGCTCAGGTGCCAAGCTGAACCCGGAGCAAAAGGCCCGGGTCTCGGAAATCAATCAGCGCCTGTCGAGCCTCAGCACCAATTTCAGCCAGAAAGTCTTGGCTGACACCAATCAGTTCGCGTTGGTTCTGGAGACCGAAGCTGATCGCGCTGGTCTGCCGCAATTCTTCCTCGATGCGGCCCTCGAAGCCGGTCGCGCCCGCGGCATGCCTGGCAAATATGTGGTGACCTTGAGCCGCTCCAGCGTGGAGCCCTTCCTCGAGCTCTCAACCAATCGGGCAATGCGGGAAAAAGCTTGGCGCGGCTGGGTGCTGCGGGGTGATAATAACGATGCCGAAGATACCAAGGCGACCGCCAGCGAAATCGTCACCCTGCGTCAAGAGCGTGCTGCCATTCTGGGCTATGCGCATCATGCAGCCTTCACCTTGGATGACACCATGGCCAAGACCCCTGCCAATGTCAGCGCTTTGCTGAACGGCGTGTGGGAGCCTGCCAAAGCAGCCGTGACGCGCGATGCTGCCGAGTATCTGGCACTGGCCAAGTCGCAAGGTTTTACAGGCGACAAGCTGGAGCCATGGGATTGGCGCTTCTATGCTGAGCAAAAGCGCCGGGCGAAGTACAACCTGAACGAAGATGAAGTGAAGCCCTATTTCTCGCTCGACTCCATGCTGGACGCGCAATTCTGGGTTGCCAATCAATTGTTTGGCCTGAAGTTCAAAGAAATCACCGGCACTGTGCCCGTCTATCATCCCGATGTGCGGGTGTGGGACGTGATGGAGGCCGATGGCCGCCATATCGGCCTGTTCTATGGCGACTTCTTCTCCCGCGAGAGCAAGCAAGGCGGGGCTTGGATGTCGAGCTATCAAGGCCAAGACCGGGTGAATGGCAATCTGAAGCCCATGGTCGTAAATGTGTTGAACTACACCAAGGCCCCAACCGGCAAACCAACGCTTCTATCTTATAATGACGCTGAGACCTTGTTCCATGAGTTTGGCCACGGCCTGCATGGCCTTTTATCCAACGTGGCCTATCCCAGCCTTGCCGGTACCGCCGTCTCGCGCGACTTTGTGGAATTCCCAGCCCAAATCTACGAACATTGGCTGGGTCAACGCCAAGTGCTGGAGCGCTTTGCCCGCCACAGCGACACAGGCGCGGCTATGCCAAAGGAGCTGTTGGAAAAGGTGATGGCGGCGCGCAATCACGATCAGGGTTTTGCCACGGTTGAGTTCTTGGCTTCGGCCCTCGTCGACATGGACGTGCACAGCCGCCCCGATCTGCCCAAAGGCTTTGATATGGGAGCCTTCGAGAAGGAAAGCCTCGCACGGGTAGGCATGCCGCGTGAGATCGTGATGCGCCACCGGCCAACCCACTTTGGCCACATCTTCTCCGGCGGCTATTCGGCGGGCTATTACTCCTACATGTGGTCGGAAGTACTCGATGCAGACGGCTTCCGCGCTTTCACCGAGACGGGCGATATCTTCAATAAGGACGTAGCTAAGCGCTTGCGCACCTTCGTCTATGGTGGCGGCAATTCGCGGGATGCAGCAGAGGCTTACCGCCAATTCCGAGGCCGCGATCCTGATCCAAAGGCGCTGTTAGAAATGCGCGGCTTAGCCGACGGCACCAGCAATAACTAAGCTGCGGCAGCGCGGCCTTGTTCAACGCTTTGCGTATGGCTGATGATCAGATCAGCCATATGCTTGGTTTTTGAGGGTGGAAGGTCGTGGGCCATTTGGTCGATGACCTCTAGCTTTGCACCTTGAATACGATGGGCGGTATCGACCCCGCACGCCAGTGGCACCAATTCATCTTGCTTGCCATGAATGACCAAGGTTGGCGCTGTGACCTTGGCCAACTGCTTTGCCCGGTCACCATCGGCCAGAATAGCAATCAGTTGGCGCAGCGTGCCCTTGGGATCATAAGCCCGATCATAGGCAGCAGCCGAGTGATTGACGAAGGCGTCGGGTGCTCTGGCGGGATCGGGGTAAGAGATCAATTCCAGCGTCCGCCGACCGATCTCAATGGCTTCCTCCCGGCTGGGTGCCGTACTGCGCCGTGCAGTCAGACGTTGGCGGAGCTTGGCCGGGGCACCTGGTAAACCGCGTGCGCCACTGGTTGACATGACAGAGATCAAACTGCGCAACCGACTTGGGTGATAGATAGCCATGCTCTGCGCAATCATCCCACCCATGGAAACGCCGACAACATGGGCGGCCTCAATCCCCAGATGATCCAATAGCGCTACCGCATCAGCTGCCATATCCTTGACGTGATAGGCGGTCTTAAAGCCGATCCCAAACAACAGCCCCGCAATTGCGCGCACCGGGCTTGCCACTTGGACGCCATGAAAATGGGTGGAGAGGCCAACGTCGCGATTATCAAACAAGATGACACGGTGCCCGGCCGCGACCAGCTGCGCCATGAAGTCTTCCGGCCAAGCGATCAATTGCCGCCCCAGCCCCATAACCAACAACAAGGGCACACCCGAAGCCTCGCCCCGTTCCTCATAATAAAGCTCAATGCCATTGGCTTGAATGGTCGGCATGCACATGTCCCCCGATGCAGGCGTGGTGGATTTGGTCGTAAAAGCGCAAACAAAAACGGCCCCGAGATACCTCAGGGCCGTTTTCAATTCCTGTCAACCAAACCAGCGCTTACGCAGCCAGAGCGGCCTTTGCCTTTTCAACCACGGCGGCGAAAGCGGCGGGTTCGCGGATCGCGATGTCGCTCAACACTTTGCGGTCGACTTGGATGCCGGCCTTGAGCAAGCCATTGATGAAGACCGAATAGGTCATGTCATGCTGACGGGCTGCTGCGTTGATGCGCTGGATCCACAAAGCGCGGAAGTTGCGCTTCTTGGCCTTGCGGTCGCGGTAGGCATATTGACCAGAGCGCCATACGGCGGCTGTGGCGGTGCGGATGGTGTTCTTCCGGCGGCCTTGGAAGCCTTTAGCGGCTGCAAGGATGTTCTTCCGACGGGCGCGGGTTTGTTGCCCTGCTTTAATACGTGCCATTGTCTATATCCTTACAGCCCGTAGGGCGTCCAAAGTTTCACGCGAATTGCATCGCCAGTAGCGAGCACAGACGTTCCACGGTTTTGACGGATATATTTGGATTTGTGCGACATCAAACGGTGACGCTTACCCACGACGCCATGCATAACTTTGCCGGTAGCCGTGATCTTGAAGCGCTTTTTGACGCCACTCTTAGTCTTCAGTTTCGGCATTTCGCTCTCCTGTGCTTAGATGCACGGACTTGTTTTCATAAAGAATTCAAGTCAGCTAAAATAACCGCCACGGCATGCCGTTTCGCCGGACGATCAGATGGGAGGCGCGATCTAATCTAAGAGCACGCAAAAAACAAGGGATTGGACTGAGTCTAGGCTCGTTGGAGTGCCTCAAGAAACAGCCCCTTCTGCAATCATATAAAGACATGTTTATATCTTTCCTTGCCTTTTGTCGAAGCCTCGGTTAGAAGCCGCTCATCAAGGCCCTGTGCGCGAAGGTCGCTGGCGCAGGCATCGACTCTTCGAGGACTCTTCATGACTGACTATATCGTGGCCGACATCGGCTTGGCTGACTGGGGCCGCAAGGAATTGGCAATTGCTGAAACCGAAATGCCCGGCCTGATGGCAACACGCGCCGAATTCGGCCCAGGCAAAGTTTTGAAAGGCGCCCGCATCGCTGGCTGCTTGCACATGACGATCCAAACCGGCGTCCTGATCGAAACCTTGACTGCTTTGGGCGCAGACGTCCGCTGGTCCTCGTGCAACATCTATTCGACCCAAGACCAAGCCGCTGCCGCGATTGCTGCTGCTGGCGTGCCTGTTTTCGCTGTTAAGGGCGAAACGCTTCTGGAATATTGGGACTATGTCCACAAGATCTTTGAATGGTCCGATGGTGGCTATCCAAACCTGATCTTGGACGATGGTGGCGACGCAACCTTGTTGTGCGTCCTAGGCCCGAAGGCTGAAAAAGACCCCAGCATTTTAAACAACCCACAAAACGAAGAAGAAGAAGCGCTCTACACCGTGATGAAGCGCTATTTGGTTGAGAAGCCAGGCTTCTACTCGGCGATCCGCGACGCCATCAAAGGCGTGTCGGAAGAAACCACCACCGGCGTGCACCGTCTGTATCAAATGGCTGAGCGTGGCGAATTGCCATTCCCAGGCATTAATGTGAACGACAGCGTGACCAAGTCGAAGTTCGACAACCTCTATGGCTGTAAGGAATCTTTGGTCGACGGTATCCGTCGCGGCACAGACGTCATGATGGCCGGTAAAGTTGCGATGGTTGCTGGCTTTGGCGACGTGGGCAAAGGCTCTGCCGCTTCGTTGCGCAACGCAGGCTGCCGCGTAATGATTTCTGAAATCGACCCCATCTGCGCGCTGCAAGCCGCCATGGAAGGCTATGAAGTCGTCACCATGGAAGATGCGGCACCTCGTGCAGACATTTTCGTGACCGCCACCGGCAACCTCGACGTTCTGACCTTGGACCACATGCGGGCGATGAAAGATCGCGCCATCGTGTGCAACATCGGCCACTTCGACAGCGAAATCCAAGTTGCAGCCCTGCGTAACTACAAGTGGCATAATGTGAAGCCACAGGTCGACGAAGTCGAATTCCCAGACGGCAAGCGCATTATCGTGTTGTCGGAAGGCCGCTTGGTCAATTTGGGCAATGGCACCGGGCACCCCAGCTTCGTGATGTCGGCTTCCTTCACCAACCAAACCTTGGCTCAAATCGAGTTGCACACCAACCGCGACAAGTATGAGAACCAAGTCTATGTGTTGCCAAAGCACCTCGACGAAAAGGTTGCCATGTTGCACCTCGAAAAAGTTGGTGCCAAACTGACGAAACTGACCAAGGTCCAGTCAGAATATATCAGCGTTCCAGAGTCCGGCCCATTCAAGCCAGACACCTATCGCTATTGATCCTGTGCCCGGACCAAGGTCCGGCACAGATCGTGGGGCAATCGGGGGATTGCAAGGCGGCGGCGCAGTTTTCTGCGTCGCCGTTTTCTTTTGTGGGTTGGCTTTGCCTACCAAGTCATCTTGACAGGCGGTGGACCCTTGTAATTGGGGTCGGTCGCTGAGGGCGGTGGTGGCACGATGGTGCTGGGTGTGGCGACAGGGGTAGCAGCGGCGGGTTGGCTGGCTTGCACTTCGGCGCGGATGGCGGCCAAGGCGCTTACCGAGGCATAGCCATCGGCGGTTTTCCCACGGCTCTTTTGATAGGCCTGTAAGGCTGCCCGCGTGCGTGGGCCTGCTTGACCATCGGGTGTGCCAACGTCAAAACCTAGGCCATTGAGTAAAGTCTGCAATTCCGTTGCTCCAGCCCGACCAATTGGCGGATCATCGGTCGGCCAGCGGGTTGGCATCCGGCCTCTACCTGCGATTTGATCGGCCAGAAGGGCAACCGACAAGGCATAAGCATCAGCCGCATTATAGGCGCGGATCGCGCCATAATTCACGCCGACCAGAAATGCCGCGCCCCTCGCGCCAGCTGGTGCCAAGAGGCGAACTTGCCAATTGTCATCATCTGCCAAAGCCGTTTGGCCGTCTGGCAGATCGGTAGCCATGGGCATGACGCCCAAGGCCTTCCAGAAAGACAATGGCCGGCGAACGCCGTCCGCTAAGCTCCAGTCAAAGCCTTCTGGTACTTTGGCTTCGACACCCCAACGCTCATTAGCCTGCCATCCAGCACGTGCCAGATAGTTTTGCGTGGAGGCCAATGCGTCAATAGGGTTAGACCAAATGTCGCGCTTGCCATCGCCATCACCGTCGATCGCACGACTGAGGAAAGAACTCGGCATGAATTGGGTGTGCCCCATCGCGCCGGCCCAAGAGCCAATCAGATCGCTGCGTGAGGCTTCGCCGCGCTCTAAAATGTCAAATACCGCCAGCAATTCGGCTTCGCCCAAAGCGGTGCGGCGGCCCGTATAGGCTAAAGTGGCAAGAGAGCGGACAACGTCTGACGAGCCCTTATTGCCACCAAAGCTGCTTTCAACGCCCCAAATGGCGATGGCAAATTCGACAGGCACGCCCGTGCTTTGAACAATTGGGGCCAAGGCGTCTTTGCGCGCGGCATAAGCGGCGCGGCCCTGCTCAATCCGGTTCTGAGATACGGCACCAGCCATATAAGCCCAGATGGGGCGGACAAATTCGGGCTGGCTTTCATTCAGCCGCTTCACATCGCTATTCGGCGCGATATTGGCCAAAGTCGCATCGACAATGGCGGGCTGCTTCTTGTTGACCAAGACGGCGCGGGAAGCAAAATCGCTGCGCCACGCGTCGAATTCAGCTGAGCCAGAAGAGGTAAAGGGCGGCGGCACATAGGCCAACGGCTCTTGCGCGCCAGCCAAGGTCGAGGTTGCAACAGCCAAAGCTGCCAAACTGAAGGTTCGGGCCATCATGCGGTCAGTGTAAGATGCTGCGGGTGAAGCCGCAATGAACAAGATGCGCGAAGTGCCATTCTGCCCTGTCCACTGCCTTGATAACCCTCTAAGTAAAGCAGATAACATTTGAGTGATCGAAAAACTGGGGCGCCTGTGACAGACCAATCAAGCCAAGCGGCGGCAACGCCACCTGCTGCCCGCCCCGGTGCCATGATCTTTATTTTAGCGACCGTCGTGCTCGACATGCTGTCCATCGGCCTCATTGTGCCAATCATGCCGCGTCTGGTTGAAACCTATTTCTCCGACGTGACGAGCGCGGCTCATGCCTTTGGCTGGTCTATGACCATGTGGGCCACGTTGCAGTTTTTCATGTCGCCCATTCTGGGCGCGCTCTCAGACCAATATGGACGCAGACCTATTATTTTGTTGTCCTGCGTCGGCTTGGGTTTGTCCTATTTCGCCACCGCCCATGCGCCGACGTTTTTAGCGTTCCTAGCCGCTCGGGTTATCTCCGGAGCGACGGCGGGCAATATCTCGGCCGCAAATGCCTATGTTGCCGATGTCACGCCGCCTGCTGGGAGGGCCAAGGCGTTCGGGATGTTGGGAGCAGCCTTTGGCGTTGGGTTCACCTTTGGGCCAGCCATGGGCGGCCTCTTGGGGTCGATTGACGTCCGCTTGCCACTCTATGTGGCGGGCGCCTTATGCTTCATCAATGCCGCTTATGGCTATTTCGTGCTGCCAGAATCCCACAAGCTGGAAAATCGCAGCCCGTTTAGATGGCGCAAAGCCAATCCTATCGGGGCCTTGGCCGTGTTTAAGGGCCAGCCCATGCTCTATGCTTTGATCCCGGTCTATGGCTTGTTTGCGTTGGCGCAGAATGTGTTTCCATCCAGCTTTGTTCTGTATGCAGAGCATCGCTACCACTTTGATACGATTAAAACCGGTGCCACGATGGCTGCCTCCTCAACGCTGATGATTTTAGCCCAGCTCTTCATCGTTCAGCGGGTTGTGGGACGATTGGGCGAGAGACGTTCGCTCATGGTTGCGCTCTTTTTTGGGATGAGTGGCTTTGCGCTTTATGGTTTGGCCCCGACACCCATTCTGTTTTGGTGCTCTATGCCCGTCATGACGCTATGGGCGCTCTTTAATCCGTCAGTTCAGAGTCTCATGACCCAGCGCGTCTCTGCCAGCGCGCAAGGCCAGTTGCAGGGAGGCCTTGCCTCTCTCATGTCACTGATGGGGATTTTTGCGCCGACGCTTTATACGAGCCTGTTCGCATTGGGCGTAGCCAAGAAATTGCCCGGCGGCCTCGACTTGCCAGGGGCACCTTTCCTGACGGCTTCCCTGTTTCTTGCCACTGCCCTGATCATCGCAATCTTTGCCGTCCGCCGCAGCCCTGGCAGCGGCAAGCCCCAGTAAGATGGCAGAAGGCATGCCTCACATAAAGGTGACAACAGGTTTGGCAAAGCAAGCTACCATCGTCACAGGCCCGTCATGGGAACGTCCTAGCAAGAGGGCGAATTGAGCGAACAAGCCGTTAAGGGAGTGCATGATGGGACAGCGTAAGTTAGTAGCAGCCAGTGTCTTGGCCCTAGTGAGCCTTGCGACCCCGGCGCTCGCCCATCCAAGCCATGCAGCCGCGACACCGACCCTCGCCCCGTGGCAACAAGCCTCAGCTTGGCCCGACCGCATCATCACGACATTTGAAACCGACCCGACAACCAGTTTCGCGGTGACCTGGCGGACCGATGCCAGCGTTACCCAAGCGGTCGCTGAAATCGTGCGCGCGACACCCGATGCCCGTTTCGATCTGGGTGCTACACGCAAAGCCGCGGATTCTGAGCCCCTCGACCTTGAGACCATTAAAACCGCCGGGCAAGAGTTGAAGATGACGTGGAATGCAGGTCTGGCGCCCGTCACCTATCATTCCATCAATTTTGACGGGCTAGAGCCTGACACGCTTTACGCCTATCGCGTTGGCGGTGGGGACGGCAAATGGAGTGAGTGGTTCCAGGTCCGCACCGCGCCCAAGTCTGGACCCATCAAGTTTCTCTACGTCGGCGACGCGCAAAATGGCGTTCTCTCGCATTGGTCGCGCCTGATCCGCGCAGGCTATCAAAAAATGCCAGATGCGCGCTTCATCATTCACGCCGGTGACTTGGTCAATCGCGGCTCACGCGATATCGAATGGGCAGAATGGTTTAAGGCCGTCGGCTTTATCCATGGCATGATCCCTGCCATCCCAGTTTCGGGAAACCACGAGTATGACAGCCTTGGCATTATTCCGGCGCAACGGCGGCTTTTGTCTGCTCTGTGGCGGCCGCAATTCCGTCTAAGCTCGGTAGAGAGCCTGCCCGCGACTTTGCGCGAGACGGTGTATAAGGTCACCTACGGCCCAGACCTCGACATCTTCGTGCTGGACACGACCTCAGAAGATTTGGCCGCCCAAGCTTCTTGGCTGGATCAGGCCCTGTCCCAATCCAAAGCCAAATGGCGCATTGTGACCATGCACCATCCGATTTTCTCCTCAGGCGAAGGGCGCGACAATCTCTCGCGGCGCAATCTCCTCTTGCCGATCTTTGCCAAACATAAAGTCGATTTGATCCTACAAGGCCATGACCATACCTATGCGCGTGGCACGATTGCCGAAACCGATCCACAGCGACCCGAGCGCTCGGTTGTTGGTGGTGCAGAAGATGTTGCCATGATGTTTGTGAACTCAGTTTCAGGACCGAAGCAATACAAATTCAAATCCTCAAGATGGGACGAATACGCACCGTCAGGCGTAAGACTGGATCGGTTTGGCGAAGGCACACAATTCTTCCAAACCATCGAGATCAATGGTGGTGCCCTTCAGTACCGCGCCTATGCCGCGACCGGCGAACTCTATGACAGCTTTGACATGAGCAAAGACGCCGCGGGCAAAAAGCAGGTGACCAAGGGTCCGGTGGCGACCATGGAGCAGCGCACCTATGGTCCGAGCTTTCCCTATCGGGACTTCAAAGACCCAAACTAACCTCGCCGATGCAGCGAGAAGCGCTTAGAGGCCGATCCGGACAACTTGGATAATCAACGTCCACGCGATGAGCGAAAAGACCACAGCAACGGCAAAGCCAATGAGGCGCAAATCCTTCATGGAATCGTCATCTTCGTGGATTTGCCCTGCAAACTCCATTTCCAGTCGCTCTTGAATGGACTGCACAGGCGAAGGAACATGCGTGGGATCTCGCGAGAAGCGTGCAGAGTTCTCAGCCGTCACCAGAACCGCATCCTGCACCTGTATTTCGACAGGATCATGGACTGATTCCAAATCAATTGCTTGAGCCTCGGCCGCGTCGCGCAGACTCTTTTGTTTTGCCTTGGCCATCCCCAACCGTCTCCCCTAGCCAAAAGGTTATAACCCGCGCGTATTGCCGCCCACTTAAGCCGATTAGATAAATTTGAGAGATTCATGAATAACGGCCACACCCAAAATGCTCGATGGGGAATGCTAGAAAGTCTAAGTGTATAATTCCTGTTGCAAACATCAGGTAATTGACTGGCACACCAACAAAGCCAACGGCTGCAACAACGCAAACGACGGAATTGCGCGGTAGGCTCGCCACGACTCCCGAGCTAACCCCCGCCTCTGCCACGGCTCCA
>CALRLV020000050.1:0-11825 GCA_943368895.1 Ferrovibrio terrae | reverse complement strand
CGCGCATGTTGCGACACAAAGACTCTTAGGAGGCTTAAATGGCTTTGAACACTCGTTTTGCTGCTTTGGCATTAATTGGCGTTGCCGCAACCTCGGTTTCAGGATGTGGCTATAACACCATTCCAACGCAGGAAGAGGCCGCCAAGGCGGCTTGGGCTGAAGTTCAAACCCAATATCAACGCCGCGCGGACTTAGTGCCGAACCTGGTCGCGACGGTCAAAGGCGCGGCTGAACAGGAAAAGAGCGTTCTGACGGCTGTAACGGAAGCCCGCGCGTCTGCGACCCAACCCAAGTTCGATGCGTCTACCATAACAGACCCTGAAAAATTCCAAGAGTTTCAAGCGGCTCAAGCCCAGCTTTCAACTGCACTCATCAACTTCCGTCAAACCGTTGAAGCCTATCCGGAGCTACGCTCATTAGAGGGCTTTACGGCCCTGCAGTCCCAGCTTGAGGGGACTGAAAACCGCATCGCCATTGCGCGTCGCGACTATAATGCGGCCGTGCAGACCTATAACACCACCTTGCGGACCTTCCCCAGTGTGGTCTGGGCCAAGACAGTTTTCTCGTCTTCACAACCCATGCAGCTCTTCCAAGCCACCGCAGGCTCTGAAAAGCCGCCGGAAGTGAAGTTCTAAGCGCGTGACCAATCCCGCCTTGCTGCGGCCTTCACCGAGCCTTTCAAGTCGCTTCTGGCTAGGGGCTTTGCTCGCGCTCAGCTTGCTCGCCGCATATTTGGTGGCAAGCCCTGCTTGGGCTGCCGATCCTAAGTTCCCGGTTTTGACTGGTAGGGTTGTGGATGATGCCAATATCCTTCCTGAGGAAACCGAAGGCGAGCTCATTGCGCAATTGGAAGCCTTAGAGGCCAAATCCTCTGACCAATTGGTTGTCGTCACTGTGCCAAGCTTGCAGGGCTTTGAAATTGAAGAATATGGCTACAAGCTCGGTCGGGCGTGGCAAATTGGGCAGGGCGAACGCCTAAATAATGGCGTGATCCTCTTGATCGCACCCACGGAGCGCAAAGTGCGGATTGAGGTTGGCTATGGCCTCGAAGGCATTTTGACCGATTATTTTACCAGCGAAATCATTCGCGATTCGATTGTGCCAGCCTTTAAAGTTGGCGATATGCCGGGTGGTATTGTTGCAGGTACGGCTGCGATTGAGCAGATTTTGACGACAGATCCAGCTGAGCTGCAAGCCCGTGCTGCCCGTGGACTTAAGGCAGAAGCCAAGGATACAGGTGGCGATCCGATTGCCGTGATTGTCGTGATTGCCTTTTTGATTTTCTGGATTTGGCTCTCAATCGCCAACACTCGGCGTACGCGCTTCCGCCGCCATTCCCCTTGGGGCAGTGGTCCTATCATCCTGCATGACTGGGATGATGATGATGACCGACGCGGCGGCGGTGGCTTTGGTGGCGGCTTTGGCGGTGGTGGATTTGGTGGTGGCGGCTTTGGCGGCGGCGGCGGCTTTTCCGGCGGCGGCGGCAGTTTTGGTGGAGGCGGGGCTTCAGGCTCATGGTAAAACACGCGCACTTGCATTTGTCTGCTGAGGATAAGGCTGCAATCACGGCAGCCATTGAGGCAGCCGAAACAAAGACCTCTGGCGAAATCTTTGTCGTCGTTTCAGGGCGGACCGCCGACTATCGTTGGATCATGCTGTTCTATGGGGCGTTGGTGGCCATTTTTGCGCCCTTGGTTCTGATAACTTTTGGCGTGAATCCATTGACCATTGGTGGCGCATTCACGCAGTGGCAGGCTGGCGGCTGGAATGTCGGCCTTGGTGCGACGCCCGCTGATGAGTCTGCGACGGGCATGATCTTCATCCTCGCCCTACAAGCGATCTTGTTCATGCTGGTTTCGGCTTTGGACCTGCAACCGGGGGTGGCTGCCAAACTAACGCCAGCTTGGATCAAGCGTCAGCAAGTCCATCGCGCGGCACGCGATCAATTCTTGGCGCACGGCCTGCATCAGACCACCGGGAAAACTGGGGTTTTGATCTTTGTGAGTTTAGCCGAACATCAAGCCGAAATCATTGCCGATACGGGGATTTATACCAAGGTATCGCGCGATGTCTGGCGCGATGTCATTGGCAAACTGGTCACAGCCGCGCGCGAGCAAGCCTTAGGCCGTGGCCTCATCGCGGCGATTGAAGACAGTGCCACAATATTGTCGGTTCACTTCCCACGCCGCGATGACGATGTCGATGAATTACCCAACAAAGTCATCATCATCTAGCAAGGTTTCGCCTAAGCTTTGTCGGCTAGAGCCTTTAAATAAATTGAGTTTTTAGGCGCGGCAAATAAGCGCTGAACCATGGGTTCAAAAGCCTCCAACGGCATGGCCTCATAGGCGGGATCAAAGGCGTTTTGATCATGGCGATGGCAGAAGCGTGCCGTGTGTTCAAAGTGGGGATGGTCCCGGTAAGCTTCGCGCATATCGCGGTCCAGCCCTAAATGATGGAAGAAATAATAGCCTTGGAAAATGCCATGATTGGCGACCATCCAATGATTGGCCTCACTCACAAATGGCTTCACAATGGCAGCAGCGATGTCTGGGTGGTTATAGCTGCCCAAGGTGTCGCCAATATCGTGCAAGAGCGCACAGACGACATATTCTTCGTCCATCCCGTCGCGGTGGGCCAAGGTCGCTGATTGTAACGAATGGGTCAGCCGATCAATCGGAAACCCACCATAATCGCCATCTAACAGGCGCAAATGTGCTAGAACCCGGTCTGCCAGACCTTTATTGAAGGCTTTGGAATGGCCTGCAATGATGGCCCAATCTTCCTGCGTGCCTTCCATCATGGACTTAAACTGCGCTTGGTCTGAATGAAGATCAGAATGATGGCCGTCTGCCATGTTGGTGCCTCCCTTTATGTTTCAGCTAGGTTCACCTTCTTTTGGCTTTTAGGCAAGGGGGATCAGCCTGCCCGCCGTGCGAGCCAAACGCCCACCAAAACCAAAGCCCCGCCCATCATCTGCACCGGCGTGAGGCTTTCATGCAACCAGGCCCAGCCAAGAAAGCCGACCAGCACGGGCTGTAATAGGATCAAGACCGACGCAATATGGGTCGGCACCATGCCAAAGCCCACTGCTAGGAGGCCTTGCCCAGCCACTTGCGCCATCACGCCTAAGACCAATAGCGGCCACCATTGCGCGATGAAAGATTGGCCCGTCGCAGGCGGCAATAAGGGCTCACCCGAAAGAATTGTCACGCCCAAGCAGCACAGCATGGCAAAGGCAGATGAGAAGAACATAATTGTGCCAGCGCCCCATTGGTTGCGCATGCGGGCAATGGTGATGAGATAAAGCCCATACCAGATGGAAGTGAGCGCCGATAAGCCATCGCCCGCCAAGCGGTCTGGATTGGTGGCAGGGGCTCCGCCAGAAAGCAGCAGCGAACCAACAAGGGCGATCACAACTGCCACCCAATAGGCCTTGTTTGGCAGCGCGCGAGTCGTCAGCCAAGTGACAGCGACAACTACGATAGGGGTCAAGTTCGACAAAAAGGTCGCGTTCGCGGCACTGGTGCGCACAATCCCTGCATGCCAAGTGGCGAGGTCACCTGCAAACAACAGCCCGGCTAGGGCTAAGAGCCCAATCGGCAATGCTGTAGGCTTCCCATCATCGGTCTTGGGCTTGGCCTCCAAATGTGCCCAAAGCGCCAAGAGCGGGAGCGCGAAGGTGAGGCGCCAAAACGCGCTGGCTTGTGGACCCAGTGGCGACAGCTTTACCATGATGGGGGCCAGCGCGATGCAGGAGGCACCCGCGGCCAGTGCCACGGTACCTAGGAATAGCTTTTGTGCATCAGTGTGGGCCACGCGTGGGTTCCTAAAGGCCAAGTCTGGTTCGAATCTCAGCCGGGCTTGTGCCGCTTTCGCGCAAGCTACGCAATGTGACGGACTGATTACGCTTGGCAAAGCGCTTGCCATCGGCATCCAGGATCAGGCGATGGTGCTGATAGATTGGTGTTGGCAGGCCGAGAAGTTTCTGCAGGACGACGTGGATATGGGCCGCTTCGGCCAAATCTTCGCCGCGGATGACGTGGGTGATGCCTTGGCTGGCGTCATCAAGGACGCTAGCGAGGTGATAGCTTGAGGGAAACTCTTTCCGCGCCAGCACGATGTCGCCCAATTGGGCCGGATGGGCCTTAACCCATTGGCCGTTGGCTTCAAAACCGAGGCTATCCCATTGCGCACCCAAAATTACTGCGCTGCGAGCCAGCGACAGCCGCCAAGCATAGGGCTTTCCCGATGCGAGCAACTCTTCGTCTGCGTCACCTGCTAAAGGCGCAACAGGTTCTGGCGCAGAAAAGCCATGCGGGGCAGAGGCGATGGCTTCCATCAGCTCTTTGCGTGTCTTGAAGCAGCGATAGAGCACACCAAGTGCTTTCAAGCGTTCTAGGGCCGCTTCATAATCCGCCATATGGTCGCTTTGTCGACGCACCGGTCTTTCCCATGTGAGGCCCAGCCACATGAGATCCTCATAAATCGCGGCCTCAAATTCAGGCCGACACCGGGTCAGGTCTGTATCCTCGATCCGAAGAATAAAGCGCCCTTGCTCGGATTGGGCCGCGTCAAAGGCTGTCCAAGCCGAAAAGGCATGACCCAAATGTAGATAGCCAGTAGGCGAGGGGGCAAAGCGGGTGGCAAACATGCCTGCTCTATGCCGTGGGGCGGCTGTCCTTGGCAATTGGCTTTTGCTAGCATGGGCTATGGCAACAACAATCCTAACTGGCCCGCGTCGTGCCCCTACTTCTGGTCAAAGTCCCAAAGGCCTTGTCGTAACCTTGCACGGCTATGGCTCAAACGGGGATGATCTGATCTCGCTGGCCCCATACTGGGATCGGCTTTTGCCGGATGTGCAATTCAGTTCGCCCAACGCCCCCGCGCACGTACCAGGCTTTGGTGCCATGTATCAGTGGTTCGCGATTGAGAGCATGGATCCGGTTCACCTGGCCAAAGGCGCGAAGCAGGCAGCCCCACTTCTTGAAGCCTTCCTAGAAGCTGAAATGACGCGCTTTAATGTCACCAAAGCGCAGACTGCTTTGGTGGGCTTTAGCCAAGGCACCATGATGGCACTGCAAGTGGGCTTAGCCTCTAAGGAGGCTTATGCTGGCATTTTGGGGTTTTCCGGTGCCTTAGTTGGCAATCCAGATCTGGCTTCCAAGCCGCCTGTCTTATTGGTGCATGGCGATCAAGACGACGTCGTACCGCTGGCGGCCAGTCAAATGGCACAGAAGTTTTTAAGTCAGGCTGGCCTTGATGCACGCCTGCACATCTCACCAAGGACGGCCCATACCATTGCGATGGACGGCTTGCAGCTTGGTGGGGCTTTCTTGGCCCGGGTACTTAACGGGGCTTAGGCTGCAGCCGCTTCAGGCTCTTGGCAAGGATGACGAACAAAAGCCCCATCACCAAAAAGCCAAGCCCGAGGCCTAAGACATTGAGCCCAATTTGCCCAAGACCATATTTGCCGACATCCAAAAAGAAGTAAGGGTACCATTCTTCAAACCGCCCGCGCAGCAGGGCGGCACTGGTATAAAGAAGTGGCCAAGCCAACCAAATGACGGCGTGGCTAAACTTTACCTCGTCTTTGTCTGCAAAGAATATCCACCAAACCAGCGTTAAGCCAGGGACTACATAATGAACCCCTAAATCACCGATTAGATTCAGGCCTGCAAGATTGCGCCCGCCACTGAGCAGGAGGTGATAAATGAGGCCCATAGTGGTGATGTAAAAGGTCAAGGCCGCCAAAGCATGATTTGGGAAAATCTTGGGGCCTCTGGGCGAAGTTGCGATCAACCCCATGGCTACGGCAATCAGACTATTGGTCAGGATGGTGAAATAGCCGGTCAGCCGCCACAGACTGTCAGCCAAACTCATGCCATCGCGCATGGTCCATCCAACACTGATCGAGGATTGCAGGACCAATGCAGCGCAAGTGAATAGGCATAAAAGGCCCGCTGTAAGTTTGGCGGCCGGTTTGGGCGGGTAGGTTGTCATTAGCCGTCACTGACAGAGCAACTGCATCGACACAAATCGATATCGCATCTGTCATGTTTTCTTTGCAGTGAATCGGCTACTGATAGAGCGCAGAGCAGGAGGAAGCCGTTTTCAACAGGCCATACCAAACCAGTCTCGCCATCGGCCGTGCCGATCTCATGAAGATTGCTTCCCTGAAACACGGAGGCGACCATGAATATTGACAATCTGGAATTCGCCTCAAGCAACCAGCCAATCAAAACCCAATCGAGTTTGGCGGGTTTCCCGGCTTTGGTCCTAAACGCCGATTATCGCCCCTTGTCCTATTATCCCTTGTCGGTTTGGTCCTGGCAGGATGCGGTCAAGGCGGTTTATATGGACCGGGTCGAAGTGGTGGCGGAATATGATCAGGCCGTTCACAGCCCCAGCTTTGAGATGCGATTACCCAGCGTGATTTCGCTCAAGGAATATGTCCAGCAAGACCGCGCCCCAGCCTTTACTCGTTTCAATCTGTTCCTACGCGACGGCTTTAAGTGCGCCTATTGCCATGCGACCGATGATTTGACGTTTGACCATGTTGTTCCGCGCTCCAAAGGTGGCAAGACAACCTGGGAAAACATTGTCACTGCTTGTTCGCCGTGTAATTTGCGCAAGGGTGGACGAAGTTTGCGCGAAGTGGGCATGACGCCCCGCAAGCCACCGCGTAGACCAACTATGCATGAGTTGCAGGCCATGGGCCGCAAGTTCCCGCCGCACCATTTGCATGAGAGCTGGGTTGATTGGCTCTATTGGGATGTGGTGCTGGAAGCATAAGTCAGCCCGCCTAACATCATTGTAATCTTCTGGTCGCCTTATTGCGCGCAATGCCCCCTTCCGAGGAGGCTTCTAAGCTCCTATGTCGGATGAATGGCCAATTTCGCATTGGTCAAAGGAATGTTTTGATGAAGCGCCATTTTGGACCAACCAGTGCAATTGCCCGCGAAACCCTGCGCCGCGGCATGGGGCGGGTGCGTGAAGCAGCACCTCTACTGCGTAAAGGTCGACTAGCTGGCCTTGGCTTACTTGGCGTATTGATCGGTTTTATACAAAGTGTCATCGAACTGGCGATGCGCGAGGCCTATGAGGCCCTCGACCGACGCCATGAGGCGCAGATTAAAAAGGGTAGTGAGGCGATGGGACGGCGACGCGAGTGGCGTGAAGAGGATGACGAAGAAGACCGCAAGGTCTATAGACGCAAAATGGAAGATGCCCGTCGCCGTTTTGAGCTTGAGATTCGTGCCGCGCGGGATGTCCAGCGTGAGCAACGTCGCGCTCAGGGTCGCATAAAGTCAGCTTGGACCTTGGCTTCCGTCGGGGCTGGGATTTTCTTGGCAGCTGTGGTTGGCGATGTTTTAAATCCAGTTGCAGGCATCGGCTTTGGCATCATGGTGGGCGGTGCCATTTCATGGGTTGGCTCGCTGTTCCTCCATCGTCTTGGCAAGCCAGCGGTGGATGCAGCTGCGACGCCCGTACCTCGGCGGCCAGAAATTGCCACCCCAACGGTCAGTGAAAATGCCATGCCGCAAGGCCGTACAGAATTGGTGCAACAAGTCTTGGCAGATGCAGCAAATGCGCTGCGTGCGCTAGATGGGACGATGTCGCGTCTACGCCATCCAGACTCCGTGGCGTCTGTCGCGCGCATCGTTGCGGTGGGCAATCGCTTGATGATGATGGTCGCGGCAAATCCTGAGAAGCTTGCCATCGCCCAGCGCGTCTTCACCTATTACTGCCCAGAGACCGTCAAGGTCGCCGAAGCGCTTGCCAAAATTGAATCCGATCCTGCCCCTGATATGGAACGGATTGGCGGCACGCAGACGATCTTGAAGAAGTTGGAAGTGCTGTTTGAACGGACTGAGCTGGAGCTCAAGGCCGATGAAGGCAAAGAATTGGATATTGATCTGAAGCTTTTAGATCAGTCGATCGAGTCTGACCTGCGCTATCAATAAGGACGCCTTAGACCTTTTGGCAGACCGCAATCGCCACCCGGCATCCTGCCTTGATCACCGCCTCTAGGACGGGATGGCCGAAAGCCTCTTTCGCGCCTTCGGCAATAGCTTGATCCTTGTGCGCGATTTCTTCTTCGCGAAATTGGCGGATCATGGCCGATAGCTCGGGCTCGTGATCGCCTAATTCTTCAATCTGCTCGCGATAATGGTCTTCAATCACTTCTTCGACGGCTGCGGTGCAAGCATGAGCGGCCTTCTCGCCCATGAGCGCTGTGACGACGCCCAGGCCAAAACCAGCAGCGCCCCAGATCGGGCCCAATAGGGTCGGGCGGACTTTGCGCTCAAGCAGCAATTTGTCAAAAGCTGCCTTATGCACGGCCTCATCGGCCTCCTGCTCGGCGAGTTGGGCGGCAATCTTGCGCGCGCCGGGCAGACGCGAGAACACCGCGCGCTGACCTTCATAAATACGGGTTGCGCCAAATTCGCCAGCATGATCGACCCGCAGCATCTCTGCCACGCGGTCCTGGACAAAGCGGCGACCGGGCGCAGCGGGTCGGCTGGCGCGGGCAGTGGTGGCGTCAGACATCTGATTTCTCCGTCAAACCGCGAGGGTAAAGGACGCTCAGACCCGAATAAACGGCCAGCTTGAGCGAGATCAACATGTTCCAGCCTGCCATCGACAGGCCAAGGAAGCTCCAAGCCGCCTCATCACAGGCAACCACATGTATGGGTTGGTTGAGGGAGCCTAACAAATCGGTTGGGACAGCCCCACCGCTGGCGGCTGTGCAGGAGGGCAGGCCGGGCCACCATTTATACTCCACCCCCATGTGAAAGCCTGCCACAATCGCGCCGCCGACAAAGGCGAAGGTCAACAGCAGGTTTAGAGCGCGATTGGACATCTCAGCCCCTTCCATCCGGCGCGCAATAAGGGCGAGGGCCGCAATGGCGGCTGCAATCCAATAGGCTTCGCGCTGGTGCAAACAAAGCGCACAGGGCGCAAGCCCAACAAAGCGCTCAAACCCATGCGCGATGGCCAGCATGGATAGGCTGGATGCCAAGGCGATCCAAGGCCATTGGGCCAGAATGAAGCTGAAGAAAGGGCGTAGACGCATCATAATGATATAGGCCGTTCCCTCGGCTTCGAACAGTTCAACCCGCACCCCAAGCGCATGCGACCTATTGTCCGATCACATTGCCCAACCAGGGCAGATGGTTCTGCACCAAATTAACCGCAAAAGTCGCGCCAGTGTAGAACCCCCATACCACCACGACTAAGAATGTCGACCAAGCAAGGCCCAAAATGCTGCCCGCTAGCGTGAACAAGCCATCAGTTTGAAGTAAGCCTACGGCGATTAAAGTGATGGCGAGAGACGGGATGGAGTTTGTAATCGGCAGCATGATGGTGACTGCTGCGATGGCGCAAATCGCGCCAACTAGGCGCTCCGACAGGCCGCTCGCCAAGAAGGTGAGGCGAGGCTTTGAAAATTCCGTTGTCCAACGCAAACGCTTGTCGGTAAAGTTGGCAATTGACTCAATCCAAGCAGATTTGACCCGCGCTTCTAGGGCACGCTTGGGCAGCCAAACTTCTTTCGCGCCAAGGGCCATTTGTATGGCCAATAGGAAGATCGGAATCGCGATCAATTGCGCGCCGGGTAAGCCTGGCACCAAACAAGGTATGGCAAACAAGAGGATCAATAAGCCAAAGGCGCGTTCGTCGAATTGATCGACAATATCGCCAACCGATGCTCCATCAGGTCCCGCAACTTTTTTGAGACTAACGATGACGTCGATAAAGCTGGCGGGTGGCTCTTGCGCATCAGACGCGGGGGAAGGGGCAGAAGTCATCGGCTGTCTATACGCCGCACCTCTAGCCTTGCCAATCAGGATTGACCTCTTGCTGCATTAAGCTCTGACTTTAGAAGGCCAAAGCTGCAGGAAGTTGCAGAAAATCCGATTGCATTCACGGTCAAGCCCGTTTAGGTACTGCCCTCCCAACCGTGCCCCGGTGGTGGAATTGGTAGACGCGCTGGACTCAAAATCCAGTTCCGAGAGGAGTGTCGGTTCGAGTCCGACCCGGGGCACCACTTTTCCTAAAAATTTTTTCGTCTTCGCGCGGTCAAATGATGTCGCGTTTATGCCTTATTGCGCCCGCAAATTTCATCAAATTCGTGTCAAAATCCAGCCATTTTCGCAAGCCAAGTCTAAGGCTTTCCTGAGACGATAAGGCGTCACAGGAGTGTGCAATGGATGTTTCGTCCTTGATGAATGCGAAGATGCAGGCCCAAGCGGCTCAGTTGCAGATGGCGGCTTTGCGCGCGGTTCAAGAAACGCCCGGCCAAGAGCGCGCGCTCTCAACCCTGTCGCAAGCAATTGTGCAAACACAAGACGCTTTTGCGGTTAGTGCGGCAAAAGCCATCAGCGGCATTGATATTCTGGTTTAGCCCTTTTTGGGACCATTCGCTGGAGGAGGGTTGGAGACATCCACACCAGCCGTCGCCAAAGCGTTTTCCAACTCTTCCTGATTAAAGCCCGAAACCAATTTCCCATTGATCACAAATCCTGGCGTACCGCCTATGTTGAGATTTGTGGCTTGATCGCGCATCCCCGTGATCGTGGCTTCGACTTGGGGCTTTTCCATATCGGCTTTGAGTTTTTCAACATTTAAGCCAAGCGTTGCTGCGATTTGGAAGATTTGTTCGGGGTTGAGGTCGCCTTGCGCGGTCATCAGGGCATTGTGCATTTGCAGATATTTGCCTTGATTGTGCGCTGCAATTGCCGCCTTGGCTGCAATGGTGGAATTTTCAGACAGAATTGGCAGCTCTTTGAAGATCACGCGCACATCTTTACGGGTTTGCATGAGGTTAGAAACCCAGCCCTGGGCTGCGTGGCAGAAGCCGCACTTGTAATCAAAGAACTCAATCACCGTGATCTTGGCATTGGCTGGGCCAAAGCTGAATTGGGCATGTTCGCTCTTCAAGGTCTTGAAGGCCGCCGCCACTTTTTCATTCTGCACGCGTGCTTGCTTGGTTTCAAAGGCGCGTTGGGCCTCGAGTAGGATTTCAGGATTAGCCACCAATTCGTCGCGGATCAGCGCGCGGACGGCCGTTTGTTGCTCGGCGGTCAAGGATTTCAGAACGTCGGCCGTTGCAGGCGCTGGTGTCACCTGCGCGGCAGTTGCTTTGGCTTCGCCTGTTTCGGCGGCTTTCTCCCCAGGCTTAGAGCAGCTCGCGACGCTGAGGGCGGCTACGGAAAGAGCGAGGAATGAGACAAGTGAATGAGGGCGCATCCGCGACTCCAAGGGACATGACTGAATATAGATTGGATTTTATCGGCTAACTCTTAATGCTTTGCGTGCGTCTCTGCATGGAGGTGACCATCGGGAGCCGCCTCGACATCGACCACGCGCAACATGCTGTCAGGGCGCGCCAGCGCAGCATTGGTGGAGGCTATCGGCCTTTCCGGCATCAGGGTTAGTGGACGGGGATCACCGCCCCGCCGACCTGCTTTGGTTACCATGGGCAAAGTGATGGTCGAAATATCAAAGGCACGTCGCCATTCCGGTGTTGCCCGGACCAAATTGCGCATGGCCAAGTCTGCAAATCGATGCGCCCGCAGCATGTCGCCCAGATTATAGGCTTCTTCAGCCGTCGCGAGGCGAGCAAGGCCGACTTGCCCGTTGCGATCCGCCACAACAGCCAATTGGTTCCAAGCAAAGGCGTTTGACGGTTCCAACCGCAGCGCGGTTCGAAGCGCGGCTTCCGCCTCGATCCTCAAGTCTGCCCGCTCTGTCGCCAAAAGCGACCGCGCGAGACCTATGAGCAGCAAGGATTCATTGGGCGCTAAAGCGACCGCCCGCCG
>CALRLV020000049.1:0-11856 GCA_943368895.1 Ferrovibrio terrae | reverse complement strand
CGCCGCCGCCTCCGCCTCCGCCGCCTCCGCCGCCGCCAGAGCCAATCGTGACGATGGTTGAAGAGGTCGTCGAACCTGAAGCTGAAAGCGCATTGTTTGCGCCAATCTCGGCAGAAGAAATGGCTCAAGCGAGCGAGGAATCCCAGGAGCCAGAGGCTGAAGCGGTCGCCCCTGCGACGACGCCCTTAAAAGGACGCTTGGCCATCTCAAGCCCTATTCCAGTCGAGGATGATCCGTTTGCCGACTTGCAGATTGATCGCGCGGGCGCGCCTGCTGGCGGCCAAGCAGGCGCGTGGAGCTGGAAGCAAGTCCTATCCAGCCTCGACTCCAAAGGCCCAAACCCAGACAATCAGCGCATCATGGCACTCCTGACTGAGTTAGATCTAGAGCGCGCTATAGATGATGCTGTCCTAGACCGTTTGCGGGCCATGGCCAGTCGTTCACGCGATCAAGCCCGTCGTGGCACGCGTGAGGCCGTGACAAACAGCGTTAAAGCCATGCGCCTAAAGCTGACGATGGATGCTGACTTGCGCGCCATTGTGGTCCGCTTTGTTGAAGCCCGGCGCGAGGCTGCGGCACGTGGCCGCTTGAACGGTCACGAGGCGCGAATCTATTTGGTCGCTGACGCTGCCTTTGAAGCATAGTCGGCATTAGCTTCTTCCACGGCCCATTTCATCGCTTTGATGGCAAAGCTACGGGTTGCTTGTTCGAGTGCGCGGGCAGGCTGGGTGACATCGCCGCGCGCGGCAATCGCTTCACCAGTTATGACCTGAGAAGCCAAAGGCTTACCTGAATAAACCTCGATCAATCGGGCGGTGGCTTCAATGCGCGCCACACCTTTGGTTCGGCCCTGCGGTTCGGTCACTTGAAAGTCGCTCACGTCAAAGTGCAACTCATAATCCGGCCGAGCAATCGTTACAGCCCGCACCGCTGCGCGGGTTGAGCCTGCCAAGTCAAAGGTTTCCAGCACGACATTCTGGATCGACAACGGTGCCGAAGCCGAGAAGCGCAGCCCGTCAACATATGCAAAGGTGCGGTCTTTACGAAGGACAGCAATCTGATTGCCAAGCAAGATGGCTGGCATGGTAGGCACACCAATGCCAATGGTGAACGGGCTCTTCTGCGCCTGTTTTGGCACGGTCGGATCGGCTCGCATCGCCACAACAGCGGGGGGCTTCCCAGGCTTTGGCAACAGGGTGATACAGCCTGCTACCGGAGCGGTCATCGTGGCAATGGCCAATAGAAGGCCTAGACGTCTGGTCGGTTTCATTTTTTCCACTTTACTGTCGCGTTGGCAGGACGGTTGACGATATCCAACGGATTCTGGCTGATCTGTTGACCTAGC
The DNA here is from genome assembly GCA_943368895.1 of Ferrovibrio terrae. Taxonomy (GTDB): domain Bacteria; phylum Pseudomonadota; class Alphaproteobacteria; order Caulobacterales; family Aquidulcibacteraceae; genus Aquidulcibacter. Next base: position 10,511 of record CALRLV020000049.1, on the reverse strand, counting down.
GCATCAAAGGTCATGGACGTGTTACGCACTTCTTGGGCGGCACGGCTCATGTCCGGTAAGGTTTGGTCTGCGCCAATTTTGAAGAAGCGATCAATCGAGACAACCGCGCGGTTGGTATTGTCTGCGACAGCACCGAATTGGTTGGTGGCAACCCGCATCGCAACCGCCGTTTCATTGAATTCCTTCAAGGTCGATTGTGCTTCAGTTAAGGCTTCCATGGTTTTTGCCAAGGTCAATTCGGCACCGCCAGAGAGGGAGTTGGCATCTTCATTCAGCCCATCTACCAAAAGGCGGCTAGAGCTGACCAACGCCAAGGATTCCTGGCCCAATGTATTGGTTTGGGTCATGATATTCTTACCCAATGCGTCATATGTTGTCGCCGTCAGGGTCGCTTGATCAGTAAACTTGCGCGCGGACTGAACGAATAGGCCGGCATCTTGGGTTGTCTGGCGGAAACTTTGCGCTGCAAGACTGGCTTCTCGCAACGTCGTGGAGAAGTTTTCGATATTCTCGGCATCTAAAAGCTTGTTTAGGCGAGCAACAGCTTCCAAGGATGTAGAAATCACCCCTTCCCCATCTTGGAGCAAGCGGTCAAGTTGGCCGCGCTGGCTGGTGATAATCGGGGGGCTTTGACCCATACGGGCAAACATGCGCTTTGCCCCATCTGAACCGGCAAGGATTTGGATATAGGTTGAACCCGTCAGACCCGAAGGCTCCAACTGGGCAATGGAATCGGTTTTGACGGGTGTGGTGCTTTGAACGCGAATGCGCGCGACAACATCTTTGGGATTCTTGTCACTCAGGCGCAGATCTGTAACTTCACCGACTTTAATGCCGTTGAAGCGAACCTCGCCGCCAATTTCGAGACCCCGCACTGGCCCTTCGAACACGACGTCATATTGAGACCCTTGTCGATTGACGCCGGAATTGCCCATCCAGACTGTAAAGATGATGGCCGCGATGATGCTCAAGATCGTGAACATTCCGATCATGACGTAATTGGCCTTTGTTTCCATCTTCTCCTCCTGATTTGGCCGTTTAGCCTAAGGCGGCCCGGCCACGCGGCCCGCCAAAGTAATCTGACAACCAACCCGTCGCATGTTCGCGTAAATGGTCCAATGGACCGATAGCGGTAACTTTGCCCTCTGCCAATGCCGCAACCCGATCACACGCGTCGCGCAGCGTATCTAAATCGTGTGTGATCAAGAAAACCGTCAGCCCCAGGGTCTCTTTCAACTCGTTGACCAAAGCGTCAAACTTCCCTGCCGTGATCGGATCGAGTCCAGCGGTCGGCTCGTCAAGGAACAAGATATCAGGGTCAAGCGCAATGGCGCGCGCAAGGGCTGCCCGTTTGCGCATCCCGCCGGAGAGTTCAGAAGGCAGTTTGTCGGCTGAAGATGGCGGCAGGCCTGCCATCAAAATCTTCAAATCTGCGATCTCAAAACGCAACTTAGGCGGCAAATTCGTATGCTCGGTCAGCGGCACCATCACATTTTCACGCACGGTGAGGTTTGAGAATAAGGCCCCATCTTGGAACATGACGCCCCAACGCGCGTCGAGCGCTTTGCGTTCAGCGGGATCGTTGGACCAAACATCATGGCCTAATACCATGATCTTGCCCTCAGACGGCGGTCGCAAGCCAATGATTGCGCGCATGAGGACGGACTTACCGGTGCCCGACCCGCCAACAATGCCAATGGTCTCCCCACGCAACACATCCAGATCCAAGTGCTCGTGGATCACCACGTCCCCAAAGCGATTGCCAACGCCGCGCAGCCGGATCGCCACTTCCTCGTCAGGAATGTCCAAAATCGGGGTGAGAGCATCGGCTGGATTCATATTCCCAGCTCCATATAAATCAACGCAAAGATGGCCTCGACCACGATGACCATGAACAAGGCTTGCACCACCGATGCCGTGGTGCGCTGACCAAGGGAAATCACGTCACTTTCAACATTCAGGCCTTGGCGACACCCGATAATCGCGATGATGAAAGCAAACACCGGGGCCTTACCCATGCCAGCCCAAAACTGATCCACACCGACATTGTCGTTCAATCGGTTGAAGAACAAAGTCGGACTAATATCCAGCGTCAGCATGGTCACAATCGCGCCACCGGCGATTCCAGCAATCATGGCAAGGAAGGTCAAGATCGGGAACATCACCAAGAGCGCAATCACACGCGGCACTACCAGCATTTCCATCGGGCTCATGCCTAGAATGCGCATGGCATCAATCTCTTGGGTCATTTTCATCGACCCAATCTGGGCGGTGAAGGAGGAGTCGGATCGGCCAGCCAAAATAATGGCTGTGATCAGCACCCCGAATTCACGCAGAACCGCAAAGCCCACCAACTCAATGGTGAACACCGAAGCGCCAAAATCCTGAAGAATTGTCTTGCCCAAGAAAGCGATTACAGCGCCGATGAAAAACGACAAGGTCATCACAATTGGCACGGCATTAAGGCCAGCACTTTCGGCAACCGCAAAGGTCGGCAACCAACGCACTCGACTTGGATTGGCAATGGCATTGCCACATGCCACGACGGTTTCGCCAAAGAAGCCGATAGTATCGATCAGCTCTTCATAGACTTGCGTCATGCCGCGACCGATACGCTCCAGCAATTGTCGCCACAAGGCTACAGGTTCAGGCAAGGCATCGCAGCCCGCGGTAAACTTGCGGACTTCGGCGAGCATGCGCCCTGCCACAGGATGCTTGCCGAGCATCTGCGCGGGCTCAGCCACAGACGAGTGCAGCGCCTTTTCGATAACATAGGCACCGGCCGTATCGAGGTCCATCAAGCCGCTGACGTCAACGATGGCCGGCCGCCCCTCCACCATTTCTCGAACTGGACGTAGCTCCGCATCGATTTGTCCAATCGTATGGATCGTCCAATCCCCGGTCACCCGAAGGACAGGCGCAGGTCCGCTACGATCAATCGTAAACTGGGCCTCTTGTTCGGGCAAGAAAGGGCCTTCCTGGCTAAATCCTGTTTGACCACCTCATTGGATGGTGGCGCGATCTGGTACGAATCGTTGTGCACATCGGGTACAACGAAATCTAGCTTAGAGCCTAGGACCTTGTTGGAAAAGAGGCTTACCCGCATTTACAAGTTGCAAGCTGTGACTGGATTGCCTCAGGCGCGCCCGCTTCGCAAAGCCAAGAAAAGCGTTTAAGAAGCGGCATGAAGTTTCATGTCCAAAAAGAAGTCTGGCCCCTCAAAGGGATTTTTAGGATCGCCAGAGGTGCGCGTACGCAAGCCCAAGTTGTCACGGTAACGCTGGAGCATGCGGGCTTTGTTGGGCGCGGCGAGTGCGTGCCTTATGCGCGTTATGAAGAAGATTGCGACAGCGTGATCGCCCAACTGGAATCGGTGCGGAGCCAAGTCGAAACCGGTGTTGACCTAGAAGACTGCCAAAATCTGCTGCCCGCTGGTGCAGCCCGCAACGCATTAGACTGCGCCCTATGGGACTTAAAGGCCAAGAGCCTGAACCAACCCGTCTGGGCCTTGGCGGGTCTGCCAGAACCCAAGCCCTTAGTCACCGCCTTCACCATCTCGCTCGATACAGCAGAAGCGATGACCCAAGCGGCCTTAGCAGCTGCTGGGCGGCCGATTTTGAAGGTCAAGATCGGTGGCGAACATGATCTGGATTGCGTTCGGGCGGTCGCAAAGGCGAGGCCAGATGCGCGTCTCATCGTTGACGCCAATGAGGGCATGCAGCCAGACACCTTGCCCGGCCTCTTGGCAGAGGCACGCAGTTTGAACATCGATGTTGTGGAGCAACCTTTTGCCGCCAGCAAGGATTCAAGGCTTGGCCAAGTGGCTGCTCCCATCGCCATTTGTGCCGATGAAAGCTTTCATACCAGCGCAGATATCGAGCTTTTGGTCCAAAACTATGATGCGGTAAACGTGAAGCTCGACAAGACGGGCGGCTTTACCGAGGCCCTAAAGTCGATCCGCGAGGCACGTGCTGCAGGTCTTCGGATCATGATGGGTTGTATGGTTGGCACCAGTTTGGTGACTGCGCCTGCGGTTTTGCTCGCGCAATTGGCCGATTGGGTTGATCTAGACGGACCGCTCTTGCTGGACCAAGATCGTGACCCCGGTCTTTATTACGACGGCTCTATCATGCATCCGCCCAGCCGGGATTTGTGGGGATAGGCTGACTATTTTCAGATCAATGAGAGGACGAAACCCGATGTCAGGCGCGCCAGAAACCTTCTTTGCCCAAACCTATTTTGAAGCGCGTGACAAGTTTCTAAAGGCCGCGGAAGCGGCTGGTGCGCACATCGAGACCCATATCATGCCCCATGCTAAAGGGCCTGGCGGGCGCGACATCGCGATGGATTGTTCGGTTCTTGGGCCCAAAGATGCGAGCGCGGCCCTGGTGGTGATCTCCGGCACACATGGCCCCGAAGGCTATTGCGGCTCTGGCGTGCAAGTGGGGCTTCTCGAAACGGGCCTAGCGCAAGATTGGGCTCAAAAATTACGAGTCGTGTTGATCCATGCCCATAATCCTTATGGATTCTCGTGGGACAGCCGATTTAATGAGGATAATATCGACCTTAATCGCAATTATCTCAAAAGCTTTGAAGTGCCCCTGCCCACCAATCCCCATTACGACCTCTTGGCACCTTGGGCGGCACCTGCTTCGCGCGATGAAGCTAGTCTGCAAGAAGCACAGGGGAAGTTACTGGCCTTTGCGGGGGAACATGGCTTCCCGGCCTTGCAAGCAGCCCTAACCGGGGGGCAATATAATCACCCCAAAGGCGTCTATTATGGTGGTATTGCGCCGTCTTGGTCGAACCAAACCATCCACAAACTCCTTTCTACCCATTGTGTCGGCTTAGACCAAGTTGTGACAATCGACATGCACACGGGCCTTGGTCCATTCGGCGTGGGTGAGATCATTACCGAGGCTGCCCCCTCGAGCGATCATTACCAGCGCCAAGCCGCGATTTGGGGCGATGAAATCCGCTCTACCAAGGACGGCAGCTCTGTCTCGGCAGATTTGTCCGGCACAATGGATGCCGCGTTGGTGCGCGCGCTTGACCCGTCGTGGTGCGCTTGCATCGCCATCGAATTTGGAACCGTCGATACAATGAGCGTGTTTCTCGCAACCCAAGCTGCCTGTTGGCTGCATTGCTATGGCGATCCCGCTGGCCCGGAGGCCTGCCAAATCCAAGCAGATAGCCGCGCGGCTTTTTATCCAGAGACCGATGAGTGGAAAAATATGGTCTGGACGCGCAGCCTAGATGTGATTGGACGGGCTGCCGCCTATCTGGCCTGATCTTCCTGCGGTAGCTTCAGGGTCGGCTGCTTGGGAGACAAGAGGAGCGAGATCAAAATGAGGCCAATCGTCGCCAAGATCACTCCACTCCAATATCCGCCAGACTGGAATTGGTCATAAAGAGAGCCCGCCGCAATGCTAGCAAGCCCCATGGTCGGCGACATGATAATGGCAGAGCCCAATTGTTGCCCCGTTGCGCGTTGGGCTAAGGGGATTTCCGCCTCAATCAAGCGCATGAAGCCCATATGGGTCGCAGCAAAGGTCAGCGCGTGCAGCCCCTGCACTAAGAAAGTCACGCCTAAATCAGGCGTTTGCGCGAAAGCAGCCCAGCGAATGATGCTGGCAATCCCGCCCCACAGGATCAATGTCTCAGGCCGGAAATGATTGAGACGGCTGGCCAAAAGCGCAAAAAACGCGATCTCGACAATCACGCCAAAGGCCCACAACATGCCGACTTGCGAGCCGGAAAAGCCCTGTTCCAACCACAACTTGCTCGAGAAGCCATAGTAAAAAGCATGGGCGGCTTGAATGAAGCTGGCAGCTAACACGGCCAAGAAGAATGTCCGCCGTTTGAAGAGGGCAAAGCTATCCTTCAATCGCGTGCTGAGCGGCGTCACGACGGGCTCAGCAATGGGTTCAGGGTGCAGCCAAAAGCCGCATGCGACGGTCGCTAAGCAGGCAATGATGAACCAAGCATAGACCGCCTCTACGCCAAAGGCTTGAATGGTCGCCCCTGCACCGAGATTGGCCAGAACAAAGGCCGCTGAAGCGGCTGCGCGGGCGCGCCCATAGGGCCAACGGCGCGATTGGGAGGTGACGCGCATCACCCCAGCCTCGGCAAAAGGCATCAAGCACTGAAACATGACCCCGGTAGCAAAACAGGCCAAAGCAATCGGCCAAAACACGCCCAGAAATGGAAAGCTGAGATAGCCGACAGCGAGTGCGGTCGAAAACACGATCAACGGAATACGGCGATCCCGGCGGCCTTCAGCCCAAGCGGCCGCTAACGGCCCCACCAATATTCTGCCAAAGCTAGAAGAGGCTAGAATGACCCCGATTTGCGCGCCACTTAAGCCCTTGGTCGATGCCAACCAGACCGGCAAATAGGGCATGATGGCCCCCAGTGCGACATGGGCCAGCATCATAAACAGGGTCATGCGTGCAATGGATGGCATAGGAAGGGCTTAGAGTGCTGCGCAACCGTGCCGCAAGCCCCTCCCCACCCCTTTTTACCGCGCGGGGGCCCCGCTTGCAGGCACCAAGCGTACCAATTGACCATTGCGTTGACCCTTGTCGCGAAAGTTCCGCATGGCGGTGGTCAAAACATAGATATAGCCGTCTGGACCTTGCCGCACGTCGCGCACCCGTACATCGCCGAGGTCAATCCGTTCTTGGCCAATGACTTTGCCAGCTGCGTCTAAGTCGACGCGAATAAGGGCACCACGACCTTGGTCAAGTCGCAGGCCTCCGGCCAGCACATCGCCGTCCCAGCCGCGATATTTCTTGCTCCGCACCACGGCGAGACCAGATGGCGCAATTGCTGGCGACCAGACTGCCAGTGGATCAACCAGACCCGGACCGCTTTGATTGGGGGTGATGGGCGTGCGAGCAGCACCATATTCAACACCATAGGTGACTTTGGACCAGCCATAATTTTGACCCGACTGGATGAGGTTCAACTCATCCCCGCCTTGGCTGCCATGTTCGGTCGCATAAATGCGACCAGAAACGGGATCGCGCACAAGGCCTTGGGAATTGCGGTGGCCATAGGAGTAAATTTCAGGCCTTGCGCCAGCTGTGTTCACAAAAGGATTGTCCTTTGGAATGCTCCCATCATCCTTGATGCGGATGATCTTGCCCAAATGACTGCCCAAATTCTGGGCCTGATTACGTATGAAACTTCCATCTATGGAATTGGGTGGATTGCCGCCATCGCCAATACTGATCAGCAAGGTCTGATCGGGCAGCCACGTAAAGCGCGACCCATAGTGCTGAAAGCGCGGCTTGGCTGGGGTGACCTCAAAAATCGTCTGCACGTCCGTTAAAGCGCGACCATCCAGCTTGGCGCGCACGATCCGGGTGCGGTTTGCCGCTTCATCGCCAACGGAGAAGCTGAGATAAATGAGCTTGTTGCGCGCAAAATTGGGGTGCAAGCTCACGTCCATCAAGCCGCCTTGGCCACCGGCGGTGACAGGTGGCACGCCTTTGATTTCTTCGGCCTCCAAGCTCCAGTTTTGGCCAGCTTTCACATAGCGCAGCTTGCCCAGAAGCTCGGTCACCAACAGATCGCCATTGGGCAGAAATGCCATACCCCACGGCGCTTCAAGGTCAGCCACCATCGTTTGGGCGGTCACATTGGTAGCTGAAGGCAAATTCAAGGCCACCGTGACAGGCGTTGGACCTGGCACAATCGCTGGTGGTGGACTGGCGGGCGCTTGCGCCAGCACAGGCGTGGCGACGCTAGCCAGCAATAAAGCGGCGGCTATCACCGCAAAGCCAGACTTATGAACCACCATGGATATCTTCCTTCTAACGCCGCATCTGCCCACCAGGGCCTAAGAAAAAGGGGCAAAGCCGTACCCGACTTTGCCCCCTCGATCTAGCTTGACCCGACTGGCGAACCTAGTCCCGCACAGGCCTAGAACCAGTCACATTATGGTCATCGACCGACCTATTTGGCTTTCAACTCGGTCACCAAACGGTCGGCCTTATAGACTTTTGTCAAGGCTTCGGTGATGGCCGCAGTCGTGACCGACACGGTGCGGTTCAAGCGCCCATCATAGGCATAATTGCCGCCGAGTGAGTGAATGTTGCCGTCAAAAGCCGCACCGACAACGCGGCCCTGCCGGTCAATCAAAGGCGAACCGGAATTGCCGCCGATGATGTCATTGGTGGTGGAGATGTTGAAGGGCGTCGCCAAGTTCAGGTTTGGCTTTGCGGCTAACCAAGAAGGTGCCGCTACGAATGGGAATTCGCCAGAGGCACGGTCAAAATAGCCGCCAATGGTGGTGGTCGAAGGCACCGTCACACCCGCATAGGTCCAGCCTTTCACAACGCCATAGGACAGGCGCAGCGTGAAGGTCGCGTCTGGATAAACATTCGAGCCATAAACCGCAAAACGCGCCCTGGCGATCTTTTCAGCCGCCTGCGACAAGGGGCCGTTGACCTCTTGGTTCATACGGACAGACAAAGCCCGCGCATCGGCCTCCGCACGGCGCGCCAGAATGATGAGAGGGTCTGTAGAAGCATCAACGGCAGCCTTGCCACCCTTGATCAAAGCCTCACGAACCGCTTTGTCGTCGAGCTTTGTGCCCGCAATGCCGCGCGCCGCAATGCCTTCTGGGCTCTCTGCACCCAAAAGGCGCTTGATCGACGGATTGTCTGCCGTCAGAAATTCGCGCGCCTTTGACAGCCACAATTCAAGCCCGATGACTTCCATATCTTTATAGATTGGCGACTCGGTCAGAATTTGCCGTTCCATTTGAGCAATTGCACCATCGGAGTAGCCGGGCAAACGCTCTGCCAAGGGCTTGGCGCGCTCGTTGGACATGCGAACTAGTGCACGGGCTGTGCCATATAGGCTGGAGATCGATCCAGCGCGGGCTTCTAGGAACTCATGTTCCCAAAACAGGTTTTGCTGCTTGGCAACTGCTGCATCAATCTGGGCCCAGGGGTCGCCAATTTCTGCCAAAAGCTTTGGATTGGCGCGGACTTTGGCTTTCAATTCGGCTTCTTCGCGCTCTTTAATCGCAAAGAATTGCGGGTCCATAAGCGCGCGTTGCTGGCCATATTGGGCCTTATAGCTATTTTCGATGCCAAACAGCATGTCTTCGGCCGAGCGCTTGGCCTCGTCGCTCTTGGTGCGATATTCGACCAATCGGCCCCGCAATTCGGCACGCACCAATTGACGTGTATGCAAGCGCATGTCGCGTTCAAACTTCAGTTGGGTCGTGGTACGCAGACGCTCAGTCGAGCCGGGATTGCCCGCCACAAAGACAATGTCGCCATCCTTCGGGGTTTCGGTCGTCCACTCCAAATGGGTTGGGGTTTTGACAGGTGCACCATTTTCATAGGCACGCAGGAAACCGCTATCCAAATTAAAGCGAGGGAAATTAAAATTGTCTGGATCGCCACCAAAGAAGCCCATAGCATTTTCTGGCGAAAAGACTAAGCGCACATCCTTATAGGTCCGGTACTTATAGATTTTGTACTGACCGCCCCGGAACAAGGAAATCATGTCGCAACGGAACAATTCCTTGTCGTCATTCTTACAGGCTTCTTCTTCCAGCTTGGCGATCGCCACGCCGCGCGCTTGCGCCACTTTGCTAGCTTCGACCCCAGCAGTCGCTGCCTTCACTTTGGCGGTATTGTCGATGATGCTGACCAGCACTTCGGCTTCCATACCGGGGCAATTCTTTTCGTCGGTCAACGCCGCTGCCAAGAAACCATTTAGGCCATAGTCTTTATCCGCGCTCGACAGATCGGCCACGCAACTCGAAACACAATGCCAATTGGTGAGGATCAAGCCTGTATCAGATACAAAACTGGCAGAGCAACCTGACGACAAACGCACAGCCGATTGTTGAACCTTGCTTAGCCACGCCTGATCGGGGGCAAAACCATGGGCCGCCTTCATTTTGGCGGCTGGAAACGCATCAAATGTCCACATGCCTTCATCGGCGAAGGCGGGTCCGGAAAAAGCTAGTGCCGCAGCGCTAATTGCCATCAAGAATTTCGAATGCATCGAGATCGTGTCCTTGGTGGGCTCGGCGTACCATACGCCGACCCTAGCTTCTGTGTTACCGCGTTCAATCCGATCACAAAAGCCAAGTGGGCTTGATCACGACAGAAAATTACACCTCGGGCCATGTCAGTTTCCCTTGACGCGAGCGGAAGTGGTGGGCATGGCAATGCGCAAATCCTTATAAGCCAACATGCTCAGGAGACGTTCACATGTCAGATATTCGCTTTGACGGCCAAGTAGCCATCGTAACAGGTGCCGGTGGTGGTTTGGGCAAGCAACACGCCCTCGAACTGGCCCGCCGTGGTGCCAAGGTTGTCGTCAATGATTTGGGCGGCGCGATGGATGGAACTGGCGGAAACTCGGCCGCAGCCGAAGCTGTTGTGGCAGAAATTCAAGCCTTTGGCGGCGAAGCCATCGCCAATGGTGCTTCAGTCACCGATGATGCAGGCGTGGCCAATATGGTTGCCCAAGTCATG
>CALRLV020000048.1:0-11861 GCA_943368895.1 Ferrovibrio terrae | reverse complement strand
GAGCGCGCCCAATATTTTTCAGGCTGTTCCCACGGCTTTTTCTCAAACCAATAGCTTGTAACAACAGCGCCAATGTCGCTGGTCAAAGCTTCAGACGTCCAATTAATCACCGGGCGCTTGACCGAAGCAGCAGCGAAGCGGTTGGTCTTGCCAATCGCCCAAGACGACAACACGCCACCGCCAGAGCCACCGCCAATATAGAGGCGATTGGTGTCGATAAAGCCGCGCGCGATAACGGCATCGACACTGCTCATCAGATCGTCATGATCTTGGCAGGGATAGCAAAGATTGATGAGGTTCGCGAATTCTTCGCCATAACCGATCGAGCCACGCGGATTGGTGAAGAGGGTTACATAGCCTGCTGCTGCATAGAGCTGATGGGTGATAGAAAACATCGGGCCGTAATCGGTATGGGGCCCACCATGAATATCCATCGCGAGCGGGTATTTCTTGCTGGGGTCGAAATTGGGTGGATAGAGGATCCAGCCATGCACCTTGCGGCCATCAGCCGAAGATGGAGTCCAAATCTCTTCCAGCTTGCCGATGGATTTACCAGCCCGCCACGCGGCATTCATATCCCAAAGGATGGTTTCCTTACCCTGCGACCAAAGCGCCAAATTAGCCGGACGATCCGCCTCGACACTGGGATAAACCGTCTTGGTGCCATCGGTGGAATAACTGCCGCCAGAGGATGGCAGGAGAAGACGTGTATTGCCGACTTCTGGCGTGGCAATGCTCACTGGTCCGTCCAGAGGCGCGAATCCCACCCGGCTGATGCCGACATCTTGATAGAGGAAATTCACGCCCCGCCCATCCTTGCGCCAACTAATCTGGCTGGCTGGACGGTCTAGTTTCAGGGTGAGGTTGCGGCTTTGGCTGGTCAGGCCCGTTGCAGGCAGCGACGCAACAAACACATCGGTGCGCTGGAACGAGGTTTGCCGATTGCGCCAGCCGACATAGGCCAAAGCCTTACCATCTGGGCTAACAACTGGGCTGTTTTCAAAGCCATCATCGGCGGTGAGTTGGCGGGGTTTGCCGCCGCCAGCTGCTGGCCACGCATAGAGGTCAGACTGGACAGGCTTCAAATGAGCATCAGGAGCGGGATTGCCGCTGACAATGATAAATTGGCCATCGGGCGTCCAAGCGGGCTGGCCATCTTCCCGGCCCCAATCGCCACTCCCGCTGGTGACTTGGGTGACGGCTCCATTAGCAATATCGAGGGTAAAGACCTGATAGTCACCCGGCGTCAGCCAGCCCTCAGGATCGGTGCGATAGGGAAAGCTACGCACCACGCGCGCCGGCGCCGCCCAAGTTGCGCCTTCTGGCTTCTCCGGCAATTTATAGATGGCCTCGGGCTTTTCCTCGACCAGATTGATAAAGGCGATCTTCTTGCCATCTGGCGACCAGGACAGAGAGCTGGGCGAAAATTTAAGGGTGGTAAGCGGCTTGGCGATGCCCTCTTTCATATCCAGGATAAAGATCTGCGACTTGGAGCCATCCTTGCCTATAAAGGCAATCGAGCCGCCATCTGGCGACCAGCGGGCGGAGGAAGGCGCACGATCAGCCCCGACCAGCAAACGCTTCACATCAGATGTCCCGCTTCCGGGGACGGGTACGAGCCACAGGTCCGTCAGGACCCTATCGGTCTGAATATCTCGGGTTTGACGCAGAACGGCGACCTGCTTGCCATCGGGCGACAATTGGGGATCAATTGGTTGTTCGAGGCGATAAAGGTCGAGCGCTTCAACAGGCTTTGGTGCCTCTGCCCATGCAGGGCCCGCCAATACAAAGGCTAGCCCAATCAATCCTGAATAAACCCGCATAAGAACTCCCCCCAAGAACACCTAGACGCAGGTGTAGCAAGAGCTGGAAGGAAGTCGAGCGGACAGGTGACCTAAACGAAAAAAGCCCCGCCAAATGGCAGGGCTTTTCCACAAGAAAAGGTCAGAAAGACTTAGTCTTCTTTTGGGGTCAGAACCTGACGGCCGCGATACATGCCGGTCTTCAGGTCGATATGGTGTGGACGACGCAGTTCGCCCGAATCCTTGTCTTCGACATAGGAATTCACGCCCAACGCATCGTGCGAACGACGCATACCGCGACGAGAAGGAGTAGTTTTGCGCTTAGGCACTGCCATGGTGCAGGTTCCATTTCAAAAGATAAGGCGGCCCCTGTAAGAGCCGCCAGTAAAACTGAAGCGCGTATCTACGCGCGCTCTTCCCCAAATGCAAGACACTATGCCAGTGGGAAAAGAACTTATTCTAGGTCACTGCGCTTGGGGTAAGGACGGCACTTCCCACGTGGTCGATTCCTCTGGTGGCCGAACACGGGGATGGAGGAACCAAATGGTGCTAAGTGCGCCAAAGGTTACGGACCAAAAAACGGCTTGCAAGGCGTCAATGGTGGCTTCTAGGTGAGGCAAGAGGGTTTGTATGGACGCATGATCTTCGCCAATTTGCTCTATCCCGAACTGTAACAAGAAAACCGGAAGTAAGACGACGAACGATAAGGCCCAGGATAACCATAGGCGCCATTCTCGACACGCGACCCCCTTGTACGAACGAGAGAGACTGATACTGCCATCGACCAAAATCTGAACTGCCAAGCAGAAGGCGTAGTTAAACCAGGCAATAAAAAAGGCAAACGTTGTCAGCCAAATGATTGCTTCTAGGGCAGGATGCTCTACCGCTTCTTTGCTGATCGGATAGAACGAAACCGCCATCCCACCCAAAAGTTCAAATCCAATGATACCGAAAACGGCGAGCGCCCGCGTCCGCCAACTTGTCTCCACGCGCGCTGAGTTGAGAAAAATTGTTATTATCGCAACCAAGAAAGCAGCACCGACAAGGGTCTCTAGGATGTCCTTTAGATCGAACTCCCCGATACGCGGCAAAGAAATGGGCAATTGGATCGTCATCACGCCTTCAAGTGGAACTGACGCGAACTGGAAAACGACCATTAGGAGCGCCAGCGGCACCAAAACCGACCGATGGCTCCATATCAGCCGAAAAGCTGCCCGAATGCCCCATTCCCAATCATGCAAAGGTTCAAACTTAAAGCTCGACATCACAATCCTCACATCAATTTTGCCAGTCTATAGCGAAATCAGGGGTTGTAAAGCAGAAAACGAAATCTACGGCCCAGCAGGAGGCTGAACACGGGAATGGAGAAACCAGATGGTGCTATGTACGGCGAAACCGATGACCGCTAAATGTCCCAAAGGTTCGAGGACCAGATAAACCGCATAAAGCAGATAGAACATGGCACTTGGCACGGAGATACTTGCAAGGAGAAAGAACTGCATGGCCCCCGAAAACAATCCCACGAGATAAACCAACCCGACTGCGACCCAAAGCCGCAACCAACGCCGCCGCACCCCTTGGTAAGCACTTTTAAAATTGGGGCTCCCGTCAACCAATATTTGTGGGCACAAGCAATAGGCGAAGGTTACAAAAGGAATTGTAATCGCTAAAAGCGCCCCCGTGATCAAAAATCGACTGGCATGATGATCTTGCTCGGAAATCGCAATGTTGTAACCCAAAAGCGCAACATAGTGTGCGATCACGAGGAAAACCAAGATCAAGGTCGCGACAACGCGCGCGCGCCAGGTTGTCGTGATCCCTTCCAACTTTAAGAGAAGCGAAATTATACTCACGGTGGCGATGGGGAGAATGACGAGGCTGTAGAGCGTAATTCGATGACCAAAGCGCGATAGATCAAACCTAAGCATCAATTCAGTGATAATCCAATCATCTAGCGGGACTGCACCGTGATTTGAGAGGACCATCAGCGCGACAGTGAGCAGTAAAACCGCCCAGCGATGGTGCCACATGAGACGCACCGCTGCCCGATAGCCCCACTCATGTTCTGCCAAAAGTTCAATTTTGTAAGAAGACATCACAATCCGAACAACCATTCCACAAGCTTAGGGCTGGGCCCCGAGACATCAAGTCGGCTTTGGGTCGCCCAAATGAATTGGGGCGCTTAATCCTTTGTGATCAAGCGCCCCATAGTTTCCAGCTTAGTTAAACCCAAATCTTCCTAAGAAAACCGGACATTTATACTTCTCAAATTTAGGTGGTTCCGGTGAGCTGGTTGAACTCATTTAGGATCGAGCCAAAATAATGTTCCTTTGGAGCAAAGAACAACAAAACATTGTATGTTTCGCCATTCTTCTGAACGATGCCGGTGGCGGAAAACTCCAAGCCGTCCTGTGCACTGCCCGACAAATCAACACGGATCGCTGGCTTGCCAGAGAATTGAACCTGACGTGGACGGCTGGTTGTGACATTGCGGAAGTCAAACGCAGCCATACTGTCCTTCAAAAACTCAATCTGCTCGATCCCGCTCATTTGAGCTTTAAGTGTCGGCACACGGGCATCTTTACTGACAGCCCGGGTCAAGCCTTCACCCGCGGTGAGATCGGCACCTGCATAGAGACGGTTCAGCAAAGGACCATCAATCGAGAGCATTTTGACCTTTTTGGGTTGATTTGGCAGGATTGGCGAAAAGTCCGTCCAAATCCGGCCAATGTTCAACGTCATGGAAGGCCCCACCACAAACGGCCCCGGAGGCACAGCGGCAACCGATGCACATCCAGCAACCACTAAGGCCAAAGCTGCGATCGCAATCCCTTGCTTCAATCGTTTCTTCTCAATCCATTTAACCATCACAGCGCCTCCATAGTTTCTTTGACGAGCCAGGCATCTTCTGCCTGCGGTGCTAATTCGAGATATTTGCCAAATGCTGCTTTAGCGATGTCGCGCTCACCGGCACTGGCGGCGACACCGCCCAGTTCTCGGTACAATTCAATCGGAGCATCAGGATGTTTGCTGGCTTCCTGAAACGCCTGAATGGCCAATTTGGCATCGCCGTCCTTGTTACGCTTGCGGTAAACTTCGCCGCGAACAAATTGCAGAACCCCCAAATCCGTACCGGGTTTGGCTAAGCGGTCCAGCAAATTAAGCGTATAGCCATAATCCTGCATCTCAAGTGTGCGATTAAGCCAAGACTTTAGAAATGGCCTGATCTTGTTACGATAAGCCTCTTGATTTAATGTGCCTTTTTCAGGTGACGTCTTCGCCAACTCGGTCAGATAGGCAATGCGCTCGGCATTGATCGGATGGGTGTTAAAGACGCTCGACACGGCACCATGGCGGCGTGTCTTCCTGAAATCCGAGCTTTCATGGATCTCGGTCACGGCTCTCCAGATATCGACACTGGCACGGGCGTCATATCCTGCCCGCGTCAAACGCTGCTGACCGGCCAAGTCTGCCGCGGTTTCCTGATCCCGACTGAAGCTGAAATAAGTCGCCACAATGCCGAAATAGGTTAGTTCTGCGATGGAACGGCTTATGTCCAAGGTGTTTTGGACGTCCGTCATCGTCGTCTGGTTGCCAGCAGCAGCGATACCAGCAGCGCCCACCGCAAAGGCAGCAACAGTTGCAACCATCCGTGTGGATTTCAGACGATTGAAGGCATCTAGGGAATCCCTGCTGGTGTAGTGAGCGATTTCGTGGCCGAGCACAAAAGCTAATTCAGCCTCATTCGATGCCGCAAGCATCAGACCAGACCAAACCTCAATATAGCCATTGGCAGCGGCTTGGGCGTTGAATAGCGGGCGATCCATGACATAGATGCGCAACTCGTTACAAAACTCTGGAGCAACTCGACAGGAAACCTCTTTGACATAGGCTTCCAGCGCGGGGTCCGAGATACGTTCGGCGCTCGTCGCTGCGCTGCGCTCTACCTTGGCAAACTCTGCCCATAGCCCCTCTTCAAGAGATGCTTTGGTGGGGATTTCGCCGGGCAAACGATCTTGCGCCCATGCAGAACCGCCACCTAGGAGAAAGCCGAGGCTGATGGCCCACGCCAGAGGCGCGCGCCACCATGACGCGGATCGAAACATCACAATGGGATGTCCTTAAGGAGACTCGCAACCAGTGCTTTAGCACCTTGATCGTTACGCATGTCGTCACCTGGCCCAGCGAGAGCCATGTTGTACCAAACAATTTGGCCCGTCTTGAGGTCAACCAGCGACAATTGTACGGTCTGAGAGCCCAGCGGGATGCTGACGCCAACCATACTCATCACCACCATCGTGCCAACGCGTCCGCCACTGGCGTAATTGCCGCGTGCATTCAGGAACAGCGCGTAATCTGCGCCGGTCTTGTTACGAAGTTCGGTGACGCCTTCACCCAAAGTCCAGTCAAAGCTAGGCTTGGAAGGCAAGTTGATCAGGCCATAACCATAGAGCTGGATAGACTGGCCAACCGCATAATTGAGCTTTAAAATCTGGTCTAAGCGTTTGGTGGTGTCCGTGGTCGGATCAAAACCGTCCGCACTATGACCCTTGCCCTGCAAAGCAGCACTCAATTGCTCCGTCAGATTTTGTGCCGCATCCTTGCTCCAGTCCTCGCGAGGTTCGGTCAAACCGGCTGCATTTAACAGGCCGAGCGAAACTTCCGGATTAACCAGCACCAGCTTTGCATTGCTAGCTGGCTTCTGTGCTACGGAAACGGCCGTGCGGGTGTTGGTGGTCGTACAGGCGGCCAACACAAGGCTGAGCGCAACGAACAAAATTTTGATTCTCAAATTGGTTTCCCCCTCAATTTGGGAACAAACTGATTGAGCCAACAATTTTTGTCCAGCAGATTATTCACGCTAAGGTTATCACGAACCCGTGAACCCAACGCCCTGCCTAAACCAACCGGCTCTGCACCAAAGCCGCACGCACAAAGTCTGCAAACAGAGGATGTGGTTCAAACGGACGGGACTTGAGTTCGGGGTGATACTGTACGCCAACAAACCAAGGATGATCTGCCCGCTCAACAATCTCTGGCAAGACGCCATCGGGTGACACACCTGAGAAGATCAAGCCTTGGCCTTCCAGTGTCTCTCGATAGGCCATGTTGACTTCATAGCGGTGGCGGTGACGCTCTTGAATGCTGAGCGCGCCACCATAAGCGCGAGAAACAACCGAATCTGGCTTGAGCACGGCAGGATAGGCCCCCAAACGCATGGTCCCACCTAAATCGGTCTCTTCCCCGCGGACTTGACGCTCATTACCCCTCACCCACTCAGTCATCAGACCGACAACGGGTTCAGACGTTGGACCAAATTCGCTCGAGGAAGCTTGAGAAATGCCAGCCAGATTTCGGGCAGCTTCAACGCAAGCCATCTGCATACCAAAGCAAATGCCAAAGAACGGAATCTGACGCTCCCGCGCAAATTGCACGGCTTTGATTTTGCCTTCAGCACCGGAGTCGCCAAAGGCACCGGGAACCAGAATCGCATCGACACCCTCAAGCTCTGCTGTCAGCATGTCTTGGTCGGCATCAAAGGCGCGGGCGTCTACCCAATTGATATTCACCTTTACATCATTGGCAAGGCCGCCGTGATGAAGTGCTTCAATCAAAGACTTATAGGCATCCTTCATGGCGGTATACTTACCAACGACGGCGATGGTCACATCGCCATCAGGTGCCCGCAAGCGCTTTGAGATGGCTTGCCATTTCGACAAATCAGGCTCCGGCGCGTTCATAATGCCAAAGCGCCGCAAGACTTCGCGGTCCAAGCCTTCTGCATGATAGTCCATCGGCACTTCATAAATATGCGCCGAATCGAGGGCTTGGATCACAGCACCTGCCCGCACATTGGTGAAGAGTGCGATCTTGCGTTTCTCATCTTCTGGGATCGGACGGTCACAACGGCAGATCAGAATATCGGGCTGAATACCGATTGAGCGCAATTCTTTCACGCTGTGCTGGGTTGGCTTGGTCTTCATCTCGCCAGCGGTGTTGATATAGGGCAATAAGGTCAGGTGGATGTAGACGGCCTGTTGAGGCTCTAATTGCTGACCAAGCTGACGAATGGCTTCAAAGAAGGGCAAGCCCTCAATATCCCCAACCGTCCCGCCGATTTCACACAGCACAAAGTCTGCATCGCCTGCATCGGACAAGACAAAGTCTTTGATTGCATTGGTGACATGGGGAATTACTTGGATGGTCGCTCCCAGAAATTCGCCCTTGCGTTCTTTGGCGATGATTTCCTGATAGATGCGCCCGGTGGTGATATTGTCCGCTTTCGCTGCAGAAACACCTGTAAAGCGCTCATAATGGCCCAAATCAAGGTCAGTCTCTGCGCCATCATCGGTCACAAAGACTTCGCCATGTTGATACGGGCTCATCGTGCCTGGATCGACATTGAGATAAGGATCGAGTTTACGCAGCCTCACTTTATAGCCACGAGCCTGCAGCAGCGCGCCTAACGCGGCTGATGCAATGCCTTTTCCGAGCGAGGAAACCACGCCCCCAGTGATGAACACATATCGGGTCATGGGAGGTCGTTCTAAGCCGCAACGCCTGTAAAAGGGAAGAGGCGCAACTGGAAAGAAATGGGGGTTAGCCGCTTATTTTTTTTCTGCCGGCGCTGGCTCGGTCGCTGGAGCGGCCGGCGTGGCGGGGAATAAAGGCGCTGGCTGGGGCGCTGTTGGTGCCGAAGCTGGAATCCCACCCGTCGGCGCAGCAGGAACAGGCCCAATTGCATTAGCAGGCGCCGCCGGCACAGACAGGTCAATCCCCTTAGTCGGCAGACCATCTTTGGTGCTGCCATCCTGCATCAAGGAATCAGCAGGCTTGCTAGCCGACTTGTTCATGATGGTCAGGGTCACACTGGTGACTAGGAAAGCTGCGCCCAACAATGTCGTGGTGCGCGTCATGAAATTAGCTGCAGAGCGGCCGGACATCATAGAAGAAGGACCACCGCCCATGCCCAAGGCCCCGCCGCCTTCCGAACGCTGCAACAAAATGGCACCAATCAACGCCAAACAGATCAGCAGGTGGAGAATGAGAACAGCTTGGATGAACATGGGACGGGCCTAAAGGTGAATGGATGGGGCGCAAAACCCTGCGCTCGAGGCTGCTATGTCGCTCTTTCGAGGCCGAACTTCAAGAGACCAACGACAGCGCCAACGTGTGGCGGCGTTTTGCGCGCTCTTTCGCCTTGTCCAATCGACCCCGGACCTTGTCCAAAGTCCTCTCCAATTCAGCCTTAAACGCCTCCCCGCCTTCGACCGCGTAAGCGACATAAAGGGCGAGCGCGAGTTGCCGCGTTAGATTCGCATTTTCAACGCGTTCTGGTCCTGGCGAACTGGTACGGGCGGCCACATTCTCTAGAACCATAGCAATTTCTTGCACTTCATCGATGTCCAAGCGCTTTGCCGCGCGGACAAGTTCGGCCGAGCTTTCGAGCAAATCGACCACAAAGCCTGCGTTTGCATCGCCACGACCTTGAGCTTGAATGATGACTTCAGCGGCCATAGCGATGCGACGTGCCAGCTTTGCCAATCGATCTTGGTCAACTTTCCGGCGGGCTGTCGCAAGGATTTCCGATTGCGTAACCGGGTCAAAATTGCTCAGCAGTACCCGGTCGCGCAGCGAATTGGGCGGATCAAAGGTTTCAGGTGCCATTTGATTGCTGGAAGAACGACCACGGTCTGGACCGACATAGTCTGAAGTCACAACAAATTGCTTGCGCGCTGTTATAATCGCCCGAACCCGCTCAAGTGTTTGAATTTGCGAGAACGGACGTAACAGCACATCGTCACAGCCGACATTCATCAGATCAGCAACCAGGTCGGTTGAGCCCGCCCAAAGGGTCGCGATCACCGGGATGAATGGATTGACACCTAATTCGCCAAGACGCTGGGCACGCAACAGCTCAACCACTTCGCTATGATTTTCCGTGGCTTCGATCACCAAGAGAGAAATGTCGACATCGCGCAAACGACGGGTCAATTCACGCAGTGAGGTCATCCCCTCAATGCGACGGAACCCAATCCCGTGCAAAACAGAACGTGTCATCAGCATGTTGCCGCGCACTGGATCGTAAATCAGCACGGTCGCCGCTGCGAGTCTTTGCTTGTCCAAAGGACTTTCACCCCTTCATCCGGTTATACCCTTTGCCACAGGGTTGTTTCCAAGACGTTACGATGATTGGTTCATTCTTGAATTGCATGCAAAATTTTCAAAAACCCATCAGCCGTCAGGCTCGCCCCGCCAATCAATGCGCCATCGACATGGGCAAGGTGGAGTAAGTCCACGGCATTGTTTCCGTTTACAGACCCACCATAGAGCAACAGGGTTTTAGCCCCCAAATCACCAAACCGACTGACCAGGCTTTCATGAATGGCCCTGTGCATGGCTAAGACGTCAGCAGAACTGGGAACTAAGCCAGTCCCAATTGCCCAAACAGGCTCATAGGCAATGACCAGATGTCCTTCTGGGAAGGTCTCTGGGACAGAGCCCTCAACTTGTGTCAAAACCACAGCTTCGGCTTGGCCGGCCTCTCGTTCAGCGCGGGTTTCACCGACACAGATAATTGGAACAAGGCCTGCATCCAACGCGGCCTGCGCTTTAGCGCGCACCAATTCGCTGGTCTCGCCATGGTCGGAGCGGCGTTCAGAATGGCCGACAATCACGAAATGGCCGCCAGCATCCTTAATCATAGCGGCCGAAATATCCCCAGTATGTGCCCCTGAGGCCTTCACGTGACAATCTTGTCCGCCGGTCAAAAGCCCGGTGCCAGCTGCGCTGCTACTCAATGCCGCCAAAAGCGTTACAGGCGGACAAATGGCCAATTGGAAGGAGCGCGTTTTGGCAGCCGTCGCTGCCCGCGCTATAAAGCCCGCCTCTTGCAGAGCGGCCTTCAACCCATTCATTTTCCAGTTTCCCACCAATAGTTTCGCCACCGTCGTCTCCATCACCGGTACAGGTCACAGCCTTTGTTAGGCCGTCAATTTCGCTCTGGCATAGGCAGGTAAAACGAACTTTGCAAATCACCTGACCGAGACCTGCACCGACACCTGCAATGCAACGCCCCTGCTGTGCAGGCCTTACCTTGCCCCCTCTCCCAACGATCCTTATGCTAGGCTCAGTTTTCATCAGGATGTTCCATGCTCACAACGTTTCGAAAATTTGCCCGTTCGTGGGTCTCCGGCATCATCATTGGCCTTTTGGTAATCTCGTTCGGGATCTGGGGGATCAATGATATCTTCACCGGCGGCAATCCTAACGCTGTCGCGAAAGTCGCTGGCCAGTCGATCTCGCAAGACGAATATCGCAAGGAATTTGACCGCTTATTGAAGCGCGCAAAGGAAGATGCGAAACGCGATATCTCAACCGAAGAAGCACGTGCCCAAGGCCTAGACAGCGCCGTGTTGGAGCAAATGGTTGCGACCCGTGCCTTTGCAGCCATGACAGACGCACTCGGCCTGAAGGCCGCCAACGCCGTTGTTCAAGCAGAAATTGCGAAGATCCCTGCCTTCCAAGACCAGATCACGCGCCGCTTTAGCCAAGATACCTATCAAATGGCTCTGCGCGAAAATGGCTTTACGCCGGTGGAATTCGAAAGCAGCGTGCGTTCAGACTTGACCCGTCAAAGTCTGACTTTGGCTGTCAGCTCTGGCTTCCGCGCACCGCGCGTTTTTGCGAGCCAGACTTTAGCTTATGGCACCGAGCGCCGCATGGTTACCATCATCCCCGTTCCAGCAGGCTTTGTTGGCGGACCACGCCAGCCGACCGATGCCCAGCTCAAGGCGCTCTATGACGAAAGTCGGGAGCAGTTGATGCGTCCAGAAACCCGTAATCTGACGATGGTTATTGCTAGCCTTGCTGACTTTGAAGCCAAAGTGAAGGTGGATGAAGCCCAAGCTCAGGAGATTTTTGGCCGCAATAAGGAACGACTTTCAACACCGGCCAAGCGTGGCTTGGTTCAATTGATTGCCTCAGATCGCGCAAAGGCGGATCAGGCTGCCGCACGTTTGCGTGCTGGGGAAGACCCTGCGGCCATTGCCAAATCGC
>CALRLV020000047.1:0-11934 GCA_943368895.1 Ferrovibrio terrae | reverse complement strand
TCTGACAAGGCATAGGCCCCAAGCACGCGCTGGCAGATGAGAGCGATTTCTGCTGCAGTATCGGCAACAAACAGCTTAGCCATACTGGATTCAATCCCGCAGGGCAGGTTTTGGGTGGCAAGCCAAGCAGCGTGATAGAGCATATGCCGACAGGCTTCGAGCTTGGTGCGGGCTTCAACCAGTGCGTGACGGATGGCCTGATGGCCCGAGATGACCTTACCAAATTGCACACGCTCTTGCGCATAGGTCCAGGCTTCTTCTACGGCGGCTTGGGCAATACCGAAAGTGACAGCGGTGATTTCAAGCTTTTCAACATCGAGCGCGCGGCCCGCCAACATGCCCCAGCCCTTGCCCCATTTTTCTGGGCCACCCACGATGTGGGAAACTGGGATGCGGGCATTGTCGAAATAAACGTCACTCGACAGCGTATAGCGCAGATTGACATGCTCAATCGGCTGGAGCGTAACTCCTGGTGTATCTTTTGGGATCAGCACAAAGGCGAGGTTTTTGCGCTTCTCGTCGCTTTCAGTGCGAATCAGGCAGTAGATATAGTCGGCAAAGTCCGCACCCGTGCACCAGCGCTTGGCACCATTGATGACCACATGATCGCCCTCAATCACGCCGCGCGTTGTGACACTGGATAAATCCCCGCCCACATCAGGCTCCGACAGGCCATAGCAGAACATAAGTTCGCCTTTGGCCAAGGCTGGCAAATAGGCGGCCTTTTGCGCGTCATTGCCATTTTCAGAGATATTCATCCCGCCATAGAACGCGCAATGAATGAAGGGCCCTGCCAGAAACGCCCCTGCCCGGCACAATTCCTCAATGACCGCGACAGCGGCATAGACGTCTTGGCCAAGGCCGCCAAATTCCTCTTCGACCGTCAGCCCGCAAATACCCATGGCGGCAAGCTCGGCGAATAAGTCGCGCGGCCAGGTATGCGTACGGTCCCATAATTGGCGCTTTTCACGTGGGGCTTTAGCTTCCACAAAGCGGCGCAATTGATGGCGCAGTTCGATGACGTGATCGGGTTCTGGGGCAAAGGCGTGTGGCAAATCTATTCCCCTGTCAGATTCATTTTGCGCTTTTCTTTAAACGCGGCGACCGCTTCGGCCCTGTCCTTGGCCATGTTGGACAAGGTCTCATAGGCGACAGCCGCATCCATGGTAAGGTTGGCCGCTTGGCGCAGTTGTTGGTTCATGACGACTTTGGTCCAGCGCACAGCCCAGCGCGGATTGCCAAGGATTTTGCCAGCCATTTCAGCGACCTTGCTGTCGAGTTGGTCAGACGGCACCGCATAATTCACAAGGCCAATCCGGGCAGCCTCTGCGCCAGAAATTAGGTCCCCGGTCAGCAGCATTTCCTTGGCTCGTGCCACCCCGATCAAGGCAGGCCAAATAACCGCCCCACCATCGCCTGCCACCAGCCCCACCTTCACATGCGGGTCGCCAATCTTGGCGGTGTCTTCGGCAATGATCACATCGCACATCAAGGCAATCGTGGCCCCAAGGCCAGCTGCAGCGCCATTGAGACGGCAGATGATGGGCTTTTCAAGTTCGAGGAGCGATAAGACAATCCGCTTGGCGTCTGGTGCGATGGCTCTAAAACTTGCCGGATTGCTGATTTGTTCGTCAAACCAATCCAAGTCCCCGCCGGCACAGAATACACGGCCCTTACCTGTCAGGACGATCAGATCGCTATCTGGGTCGCGCTGGCAATCGGTGAAAACGCGGGCCAATTCCTCATGCATGGCCTCATCGACGCCATTGACAGGATTGTTGCCAGCAATGGTGACGACTAAAACGCGCTGCCCATAGCCTTGGTCATAGGCAAATTGGATGCGGGAATAGTGCTGAAAGTCCATAGAACCTACCCCCGCTTAGATACGCGCAATCCGGCGGCCAAAGGTGGCACCGGGTTGGAACAAAGCGCAAAAGGCCGCAGGTAGGCTTTCCACGCCCTCAGAAATCACTTCTTTCAGTTTGAGTTGGCCGCTTTGGATCATGGCCGCGGCTTCGGCTTGAGCTTCTGGGAAGGCGCGCAAGTCGTCAAACACCACAAGTCCCTCCATCTTCAGGCGATGGGTGATGAAACGGTCAGTGTTGCGAATGCCAACGCGGTCAGGCAGCGCGACATTATAGTCTGCCACTTGGCCAGACACGACGATGCGGCCAAACGGGCGCATGAGCGGTAGAATCGTATCAATCATCGCATTGCCGACATTATCAAACAGCACATCGGCCCCTTCGGGCATGGCGGCGGCAAGGTCAGCCGCAAAGGTGGGGGAGCGGTAATCGATCACCTCATCAAAGCCCGCTTCTGCCTTCAACCAATCTGATTTGTCGCCAGCACTTGCCACGCCGACAACGCGCGACGCGCCCCATGCTTTGGCCAATTGCCCAGCTGTTGCGCCAACCGGACCCGCCGCAGAAGTGACGATCACTCGGTCACCCGGTTTAATCTGGCCAATCCGCTTAAGGCCAAACCAAGCCGTCATGCCGGGCACGCCCAAGACGCCGATCCAAGCCGATAAAGGCACGTCCAAATCTGGCAATTTCGCACAATAGCCACGGCCATTGGAAATGGATTGGCTGGCCCAACCAGACCCTAAGGTCACCAATTGGCCGACTTCAAAGGCGGGGTTTTGGCTTTCCACAACATGGCCCACAGCAAAGCCATCAATCGGATCCCCAATTCTCAAGGCACCCGCGTAAGAATCGGTGCCCGACAAGCGCGACCGTGTGCCGGGGTCGGCTGACACGAACTTATTTTCCACGCGAAACTGGCCTTCCTTTAAAGGCGGGGCTTCAAAAGTCTCGAGCTTGAAGTCCTCCAGCGAAGGGGTTCCGGTGATGTGGCGGGCGAGGGTGATACGGTGAATCTGGGTCATGCGCACACCTTGGCCCGCAATGGCCGCCCTGTCAGCCCTAAAGTGCATCTGATCTGTTTTGCTGTCGTGACAGTCGTGTTTGGCTCGGGCAAGGATTGGCAAAAGTGAGATGAGGCACAGCATGACCCACGAAACCGATACCCGTACCGGCGCAGACCAATTGGTGGCGACTTTGGCTGAACATGGGGTCACGGCCTGCTTTGCCAATCCCGGCACAAGTGAAATGCATCTGGTACAAGCGCTCGACCGCGAGCCGCGCATTCGTTCAGTCTTGTGCTTGTTTGAGGGGGTAGCGACGGGTGCCGCCGATGGCTTTGCCCGGATTGCCGGAAAGCCCGCCATGACGCTTCTGCATTTGGGCCCGGGCTATGCCAATGGCGCAGCCAATATTCACAATGCACGGCGCGCCTATGCGCCCATGGTCAATGTTGTGGGCGATCATGCCACCTATCATCGCACCTTGGATGCGCCCTTGGCGTCGGACATTGAAACCTTGGTCAAGCCAAACTCACGTTGGGTTGGTGTGGTGGAAAGTGCAAGCGAAGCAGGGGAAAAGGCGGCAAAAGCCTTCCTTGAGACCATGGGCCCGCCTGCAGGACCTGTGACCCTGATCCTACCCGCTGACAGCGCGTGGAGCCAAGCTGGCCCCGATGCGCCGCGCGCAGCGGTGCCGGGCCTATCGTTAGTCGATCCCGCCCAAGTCGAGGCCGTGGCTGATGCTATCCAATTGGCGCAAAAGCCTGTGGTATTGGTCAATGGACCTGCCCTCTATGATGAAGCAGCCCTTGAAACCATGTCGCGCTTGAAGGCTGCTGGCGTCCGCGTACTGTGTGATACATTCGTGGGCCGTCTGGCGCGCGGTGCAGGCCGCTTTGGCCCCGACCGCATGGCCTATTTTGCCGAAATGGCGATGGAGGATCTCGCGGGCGTTGATCTGATGATTTTGGCAGGTACCGGCGTGCCGTGCGCCTTTTTCGCCTATCCCGGCAAGCCCAGCATTCTGGTGCCCGAAGGTTGCACAACGATCGAGCTGTCGGCCCGCAGTGAAGATACCGCCGAAGCCTTGGCTGCCTTGGCCGATGCCTTGGATGCGCCGGATGCCCCACCTGCGCCCGCCCGCACCGAACAGCCCCTGCCGACTGGCAAGATCACGCCTTATAGCTGTGCCACGTCCTTGGCGCGCCACATGCCCGATCAGGCCATTATCTCTGACGATGCAGTCACCGCAGGCCTGCCGCACTTCATGGCGACCCAGACGGCTGCCCAACATGATTGGCTATTCCTAACCGGTGGCGCGATTGGTCAAGGCCTGCCCTTGGCGGTGGGGGCAGCTGTTGCAGCCCCCGACCGCAAAGTCATCGCGCTAACTGGCGATGGCGCGGGCATGTATACGCTGCAAGCTTTGTGGACGATGGCGCGCGAACGCCTGCCAATCGTCACGGTCGTCTTCGCCAACCGCTCGTACCGCATCTTGAATATTGAGATGGGTCGCACGGGGGCAGGCCAACCAGGACCTGCCGCCAGCTCCATGTTGTCGCTCGATAAGCCCGCCCTCGATTGGGTGAAATTGGCCGAAGGTCAAGGGGTTGAGGCGGTATCTTGCGACACAGCCGAAGCCTTTGATACCGCCCTTGCGCGCGCCATTGCCGCCAATGTTCCGGTGCTGATTGAAGCGGTGATGTGAGGGAGTTTCTCCTTATGACTTAGACATGGTTAAGGCACAGCCTGCGGCAAAGGCCGTCCAGATAAAAAATAAGCCATTGAAAATAGGGCCTTGCCGCGGTGCATTCCTTCAGGAATGCACCCTACGCAACCACGCAACAATGACCCAAAACGCGGTTTTTATTCTTGTTTGTCCCGCAACTTTGATCCGTAGGATCAAAACGCGGTTCTTCTTTTTTGGTCCCGCAACTTTGATCCTAAAGGATCAAAACGCGGTTCTTACAACGGAATATTGTCGTGCTTCTTCCAAGGGTTCTCAAGCTTCTTGTGCTTGAGCGCGCGTAGGGCTTTGGCGACGCGGCGACGGGTGGAATGGGGCATGATGACATCATCAATATAGCCGCGTTGGGCTGCCACAAACGGATTAGCAAAGCGGTCTTGATACTCGGCCGTGCGGGCGGCAATCGCGTCTGGATCGCCCATATCGGCGCGGAAGATAATCTCCACCGCCCCTTTGGCACCCATCACGGCGATCTCTGCTGTCGGCCAAGCATAATTGACGTCACCGCGCAAATGCTTGGAACTCATCACATCATAGGCCCCGCCATAGGCTTTGCGGGTGATGACGGTGACTTTTGGCACCGTGGCTTCTGCAAAGGCAAACAACAGCTTTGCCCCATGCTTGATCAGACCGCCATATTCCTGCTTGGTGCCCGGCATAAAGCCCGGCACATCGACAAAGGTCACGATGGGGATATTGAAACAGTCGCAAAAGCGGACAAATCGAGCAGCTTTGCGGCTGGAATCGATGTCCAAAACACCTGCCAAGCTCATGGGCTGGTTTGCCACAACGCCCACGGTCGAACCTTCGATACGGGCAAAGGCGGTGATGATATTCTTGCCAAAGTCCTTGGCGATTTCGAAATAATCGCCGTCATCAACGACCTTTTCGATCAATTCCTTCATGTCATAGGGCTTGTTTGGATTGGCTGGAACCAAGCTATCCAAGCTCATTTCCACCCGCTCTGGATCGTCATGGGTTGGCCGAGTGGGCGGCTTTTCGCGGTTTGACAAAGGCAGATAGTCGACCAAACGGCGCATTTGGAACAAGGTGTCGAAGTCATTGTCAAAGCTGCCGTCGATCACGCCAGACTTAGCACCATGGACGCTCGCCCCACCCAATTCTTCGGCTGTGACCACTTCATTGGTGACGGTTTTGACCACATCAGGGCCGGTCACAAACATATAGCTTGTGTCTTTCACCATGAAGATGAAATCGGTCAAAGCAGGCGAATAGACGTCGCCACCAGCGCATGGGCCCATGATCACACTGATCTGGGGAATCACGCCCGACGACATCACATTTTCCATGAAAATGTCGGCATAGCCTGCCAGAGAATCAACGCCTTCTTGAATGCGTGCGCCACCCGCATCAAACAGACCGATGACCGGTGCGCCATTGCGGGCCGCCATTTGCTGGACTTTGACGATCTTAGCCGCATGGGTCAGCGACAACGAGCCACCAAAGACGGTGAAGTCTTTCGAGAACAGATAGATCAGGCGACCATTGATCGTGCCCTGGCCGGTAATGACCCCGTCGCCTGGAAACTTCTGCGCATCCATGCCGAATTCGGTGCAGCGATGTTCGACGAACATGTCGAATTCTTCAAAACTGCCCTCATCAAGCAAGATTTCGATCCGCTCCCGCGCAGTAAGCTTGCCCTTGGCATGTTGCGCATCCACCCGTTTCTGGCCGCCCCCGGCACGAGCTTTGGCACGTTTAGCTTCAAGCGCTTGAAGAATATCTTGCATGGGTCTGTCCCTGAAATGAGTTACGCTGTGGGCAGCGCAGGCGGTGTTCAAATTGGGTTAGCGGGACAAAGCCGCGCTGACAAGTTTTCGCAGCGGCAAGCGCTAGAGTGCGGGCAAGCCTAAAAAGGCTTCACATCGCTTGATCCAAGCCTGAATGGCTGGATAGCGATAAAGCTCAAACCCGCCTTGATCGGCGAACCGCGTGTAAGGCAACAGCGCCATATCAGCTAAAGTGAAGGCGGAGCCGACAAACCAATCGCGCTCGGCCAAATGGTCATTCATGCGGGAAAGAACGACTTGGCCGCGCGGCAGAAGGCTGGGGTCAATCTCGGCATCAGTTTGGCCAAGGAGATGGACTTTCGCACGTCGCACAGCGATGACCACCTCATGGCTATATTGCTCCCAGAACAGCCATTCGAACATTTTCGCGCGGTCAAATGCGTCATGGGGGATCAGGCTCGACCCTTCAGCGAGATAGAGGATGATGGCGTTGGATTGAGCCAGAGTTCGGCCATCATCCAAGCGCACGACCGGGACTTGGCCGAAAGGATTGAGGGCGCGAAATGCTGAGGATGCGGTCTGCCCGGTTAGTGCCAGCACTTCATGCCAGATATAGGGCAAGTTTAAATGATCCGCCGTCCAGCGCACTTTCAAACAATTGCCAGAGCGATCATCGCCATAAATCTGCATAACTTCCCCCTGTTGGCTCGCGATTTTTGACTGCCTAACACAGCTTCACAATAGATTGTCTCAAGAGTCCGCCTAAAGACTGCTAGAGGCGGGTTCTGTCCTCTAGCCTCGACGGGCTAGATGACACGGTTTATGCCTACCGCTTCACGTGCGGCCCCTGTGTGCGTCCAGCACGACCTTAACAGCTATGGAAAGACTGCCTGTGAGCTCTGCAATCAAACCTGTTATCTCCGCAACCGGCCTCTACACGCCACCAAATTCCATCACCAATGAGGAATTGGTCGATAGCTTTAACCGCTATGTCGAGCTTTATAATGCCCAGCATGCCGCAGCGATTGAAGCGGGTGAAGTCGCTGCACTAACCCCCTCCTCGGTCGAGTTCATTGAGAAAGCCTCGGGCATCAAAGCCCGGTTTGTTGTCAATAAGGACGGCATTTTGGACCCCGCCATTATGGCTCCCCGGATTCCTGAGCGGCCGAATGAAGAGTTGTCGGTCTTAGCTGAGCTCGCCGTGCGGGCTGCCCGCCAAGCGCTGGAGCGCGCAGGCCGCGACCCGATGCATGTAGATGCGGTCATTTGTGCGGCTTCTAATATGCAGCGCGCTTATCCTGCCATGGCAATTGAAATTCAAGCAGCCCTTGGCTGCAACCCAGAAGGCTTTGCCTTTGACATGAATGTGGCCTGT
Organism: Ferrovibrio terrae; assembly: GCA_943368895.1. GTDB lineage: Bacteria > Pseudomonadota > Alphaproteobacteria > Caulobacterales > Aquidulcibacteraceae > Aquidulcibacter. Next base: position 4,195 of record CALRLV020000047.1, on the reverse strand, counting down.
TCTTCGGCTACTTTTGGCATTCAAACAGCGGCTGACTTTGTTCGCGCGGGCCATGCGCGCAGCGTACTGGTGGTGAACCCTGAGATTTGTTCGGGCCATTTGAACTTCAAAGATCGCGACAGCCATTTCATCTTTGGCGATGTTGGTACGGCTATCCTGATCGAAGCAGCTGATGTGGTCAGCGATAAGCCACATTGGGAAATCTTAGGCACTAAACTCAAGACCCAGTTTTCCAACAATATCCGCAATAATTTTGGCTTCTTGAACCACACAGCCCCGGAAGGGGTCGGCGCGAAAGATAAGCTGTTCGTCCAAGAAGGCCGTAAAGTCTTCAAAGAAGTGGTGCCCATGGTCGCGGCCATGATAATCGAGCATATGGAAACCTTGGGCCTTGAAGCTTCAGGCTTGCGCCGCATGTGGTTGCATCAGGCCAATGCCAATATGAATCGCCTGATTGCGGGCAAGGTTTTGGGCCATGAAGCCAGTGAAGATGAAAGCCCAACCGTACTGGACACCTATGCTAATACCTCCTCTGCTGGGTCCATCATTGCCTTCCATAAGAATAGCGATGATCTGGGTGCGGGCGACACTGGCCTAATCTGCTCTTTTGGCGCAGGGTATTCGGCTGGATCCGTCTTTGTCCGCAAGGTGGCCTAAAGCACCCTTGTGATCATTTGGAAGTAAAAACGGTCGAACGTTACAAGAGTTTCACTCGACTTTCCCAATCCAGCCTGCAAGCTATCCTCAATTGTAAGTGCGCGTTGGGGATTTGCGGCATGTGGGTCTTTGCATTGTTGGCGGCTGGCTTTGGATCCTCGGCTCAAACCGAGAGCAAGGAACAAGAGCTTGTTTCGGCCCCTCGGGAAAAAACTGCCATTGAGCAGGAACTAATCTCGCCCCCAATTGGTGAAGCGCCAAAGCATTTCTTCGACAATCGCTTTGAGAAAAGTCCAAGTACGCGCAGTTTCATGGTGATCACCCCACAACCGCCCGTCCGCCAGTTTGCAGCGCAGCCAGAAGGGAACCCGCGTTTGGAACCGCCCGAAGGCTGGGTGGCACCAGAGCGCAAGGGCAAGCGCTACCGGGTTGAGCCCTTGAAAGAGACCTCGCCAAGCCTTCCAATCCGGCGCGGCAACAGCCATTAGCGCAAGAGCTAGGTGCAAAGTGAAACGGGCTCGGCTATTTGTGCCTGATGCGCGCTGCCCCTTATATCTCCCCCGTCAAGATTGATCTGACCCGTCACGCAGACGGTACCATCTTGCTGACTAACCCCCATCCCCTGCGACCCGCATTTGCCAATGTTGTAGCACCCTTGGCACATTGGGCTGAGGCTGAGCCGCGGAGGCTTTGGCTTGCAGGTTTTGAGGCTGGCGCTTGGCGACACCTCAATTACCAGGATGGCTGGACCTTGGTGCAATCCCTTGCTGCAGGGCTTTATGGCCGCTTTCCGCGCGGCAGCATAATCGCCATCGCCTCGTCCAATTCGATCAGCCACGCGCTTTTGACCTATGCTGCCCCCTTAGCGGGGCTGGCTGTAGCTGCGATCACACCTGCTTATTCAACCAAAGCGCGCGACCCGCGCCGCTTGCATGAGGCTCTCAAGACTCTGGGTGCGGCTGCGGTCTTTATGGAAGGGCTAGCCTTTGCCAAGCCAGCGCTATGGGCCGAAGAGATTGGCGTGCCCGTTATCTCGCCGGGGGACGGGTTTGGAACAGCGGGCGAAATCTCGCTCGATCAGCTTTTTGCCGACCCGCAGGATGCGCCGGACCTTAAAACAATTGATCCGCGCGATGCCTGCAAATATCTTTTGACCTCTGGCTCAACGGGTTCGCCCAAAGCGGTGACGGTCACACACGCCAACTTGGCCATTAATGCCGCGCAAATTCGCTCCACCTTTGACGCTGGGCGCGAAGCAGAGATTTGGCCCGATGGCATCATTATGGCCAATCATTTGCCATGGAGCCATTCTTTAGGCGGCAATGCGGTCCTGCACATGTTGCTGCATGCAGGCGGTAGCTTATGGATCGATCCCGGCACGCCGACCGCTGAGGGGCTTTCAGCAACCATCGCCACTTTGAAACATGTAAAGCCCAACTACCACATCACTGTGCCCCTAGGCTGGACGCTATTGGCAAGCGCGTTGGAACAGGATGCAGACTTGGCCGAAGCGCTCTTTTCCAATTTGTGTATCATGCAATATGGCGGGGCGGCTTTGACCCAAGATGTCTATCGCCGGTTGCAACAAGTGGCGGTGCGGCAAACCGGGGAAGAAATCACCTTAGCGGCGGGCTATGGCGCGACCGAGACCGCGCCTACTGTGTGCAACGTCCATTGGCCCAATGAAGTCATGGGCCTTGTCGGCCTACCCGTGCCCGGCCTGACCCTTAAGCTCGTGCCGCAAGGCAACAAGCTAGAGGCGCGCGTCAAAGGCCCAGGCATCACGCCGGGCTATCTCAATGCGCCTGAAAAGACCTCAGATGCCTATGATGGGGATGGCTTCTATAAGCTGGGCGATGCTTTGCGCTTTGTAGACCCTGACAAGCCCGAAGCCGGCCTCGCCTTTGATGGCCGCTTGTCGGAAGAATTCAAGCTCGCCAATGGCAGTTTCGTGCCTGCAGGCCTTGTCCGCCCCGCTCTTGTTCAAGCCTCTGACGGCCTGTTTAGCGATGCCGTCATCTGCGGTGAAGGCCAAGAACAATTGGGGGCTTTGGCCTTTATCAATCTCGCCAAAGCCCGCCAACTTGCAGGCCTCGACGATGATCTCGATGCTTTGGTGTGGCATGACAAAGTGCGTGCGCAAGCCAAAGTGGCGCTCGAAAAGGCCGCCAGCGGCCAACCAGCAACAAGACGGGTCACCCGCCTCATCCTTTTGACAAGCCCGCCAAGCCTTGAAGACGGCGAGATCACCGATAAGGGCTATTTGAACCAAGGTGCCTGTCGGGCCTGTCGCGCCAGCGCGGTGCAGGCTCTCTATCAACAAGAGCCTGCCTTAGAGCGGATTGATTTGGTTTAAGCAGGCAAGGCGAAATTGGCCGGATGCTTGCCCACGGCGCGCTCGTAATGGCTGCGGATCAGTGCCCAGTCGGCTTCATAGTCGCCAGTTGGCTTAAGCGAACCGCTGATGCGAACGGTCTTGGTGGCAAAGTCCATCACAGCAAACACGATGGGCACAACGGCCGCTTGTGCGATCAGATAATAGCCCTTTTTCCATTCCTCGGCCCGTGAACGGGTTGCTTCTGGGGGAATGGCGAGGAACAAGTCTCGCGCATTGGCGAAAGCCGTGGTCATGCTGGTAACAAGGCCATTGCTGGTGGACCGGTCAACCGGCACACAGCCCAGCCACTTCACAATGCCGCCAAAAGGGCCTTCGGTCAGGCTTTTCTTGCCCATAAAGCGCAAGGTGATCCGATATTGGCCTGCGGTGGCCAGCATCAGAATACCATCCCAATTCGACGTGTGGGGGGCTGCGAGAATCACTGCTTTCTGAAGGTCGGGCCAATCGCCTTGCAATCGCCAACCACTCAGCTTCAGATACAAGGCGCAAATATAGCGCCAAATTTCAGGAATAATGCCGCGAAAGGGCGCGGGCTTATGGGTCGCTGGATCGAATATTTGGTGGCCGTCATTAGTGCTCACGCGTCGTCCTCCAGGTTTTTTTCATATGGGTTCAGCCGTACTGCAAGGTTTGCGGCTTCAAGCTTACCTTGTCCAACCACCAATTACAGTCTGATTGGCTTTCTGCTGCGTTGAACGGTCAGGTTTGGGTCTTATCTGACGAACACAAGCACGTGTCACTTGAGACACATCACGTGTCGCAAACTTTCTGAAACCCACCGCTTCATTGACTTTAGGTGCAATTACGCGCACGAGGTAATCACGGAGCCTACCATCCAGGGGGATGCTGGGTAAGTCGCGCCATGTTCGGCGCCTCGCCGCAAAACATTGTGAGACGATAAAATGACCGACAACAACGGGACCGGTGATACCGGCCCGATTAGCGAGACTCCAGATGGCGTAACTTTCGCCGATTTGGGTTTCTCGCCCCCGCTTTTGAGCGCCATCGCCGAAACGGGCTACACCAAACCGACCCCCATTCAATGGAAAGCCATTCCAGAAGTTTTGGCTGGCCGCGACGTTTTGGGCATTGCTCAAACAGGGACTGGCAAGACCGCCGCTTTCGTGCTGCCGATGATTG
>CALRLV020000046.1:0-12001 GCA_943368895.1 Ferrovibrio terrae | reverse complement strand
TGTTTCATTGGAGCGGTCTTGTTATGGCGACGCCCGCCCATGGGGGAGGGCAAGACGGTTAAGCAGCCCAGCTCTGCCGCTATCATCGGCGTCTTTCTATTCGCTCTGGGCGCGACGATTTCCGATATGCCGACCGCTTTCCCTTATTTCGGGGCCATACCGATCATGGTGGCGACCGAAGCAAGCTTTCTCGGCCTTCTGGTGTGGCTTGCCTTCTATAGCCTGATCTATGTCAGCCCATTGATTTTTCTGCTCTGCTATCGCCTGATCGCGCACAAGCAGTTTGAGCCCTTAATCGGCACGATCAACCGTTTCATGGATTGGACGATCCGCCGTCTGACCCCGGCCTTGCTGGTGCCTTTGGGATTATGGGCGATCTATGACGCCGCACGAGTGCTGATGATGCCTTAGGCCTACGCGGCCAGATAGATCCACGCAAGGACGGGGCCATCTGCCGTTTCGACACGCACTTCGCTGCGGCGATATTCGGCCCCTTCAAAAGTGTCGAGCCATTCCCAATGCTGCGGCAAATGTTCAGAGATCAGGAGGTGGACTTCAATCAGATCACCCGCGGGATCAAGCTTGAGGGCTGGAAAGCCCAAGGCTGCGCCCCAGCCCGTTTCAACCAAATGTCCACATAGGGTTCCGGTCGTCCACGTTCCACCCAGATGGGCGAGGCGGTGGTGATTGGGCTTGCCGGGGGCCAGCGTCCCATAGGTAGCTAAACAAAAATCGACGTGCATCATTGTGGTCGGTCTATCATCCCCGTGACGGATCAAAATAAGGTCTGTCCCCCGCTATGGTCACCCGCTCCATAATGCGCACGGCTGGGAAATAGTCCGATGCCGCATAATGTTGGCAAGCGCGATTGTCCCAAAAGGCCAGCGAGCCCGGCGCCCAGCGGAAACGGCATACATGTTCTGGCACGGCGGCGAAGCTGTACAAATGCTCCAGCAGCCAATCGCTCTCTTTCTTAGAGAGCCCCAGAATGCGGGTGGTGAAGCCCGTGTTGACATAAAGGCCGCGCTTACCTGTCTCCGGGTGGGTGCGCACAACAGGATGGGTTTGAACAGGGAATTTCTCGTGAAGCTTTTCAATGTCTTGATTAAGTCTCTTGGCAAAGACCCGCGCGATATCATGTTCGGCCTCCAACGTGCAGACAAAGGCCTGCATCGCAGGGCTAAGCGCATCATAGGCTGCATACATGTCGGAGAAGAGGGTGTCGCCACCGATCTCGGGCAATTCGATGGCGCGCAGGATGGAGCCCAGCGACGGTTCTGCCCGCCAAGTGACATCGGAATGCCAATTATTCTCAACCCCTCGCGAATTGGGGCCATGGGCAATGCGCAGGACTTCGGGATCAGGCTGATCGCGCGGCGTTGCGGGGTGGATTTCAAGCGGCCCAAACCGGCGCGCAAAGGCCAAATGTTGGGCGCGGGTGATGTTTTGGTCGCGGAAGAAGACGACTTTATGGGCCAGAAGGGCCGCCCGAATGTCGCCAATCATGGCATCATCTAAGTCTTGGCTTAGATCAAGGCCCAGCAATTCCGCCCCAATCGTGGGCGTCAAAGGGCGGACCTCAAAGCGCGTGAACTGGCTCGCGGGTATGTGGACGGTCATGGCGAAGTCTCTCCCAAATCATTATTTGAGAGAGATCGTATCCTGCATTTGGCTTTCAGCAAGCCTCGCCCGCGCTGGACTTAGCCGGGCACGGATTCGCTGGCTTCCAGCACGTCCTCGAAGGTGCGCAGGCCGGGCTTTGGCGCACAGACCAGCACCGCCATATTGCCGGGCAAGTGGAGATTATCGAGCATCTTTTCATGCGCTAATGGGATGTCGGCCCACTCAAACACTTCCGACATGCAAGGATCAATGCGGCGCTCAATCACCAATTGGTTGGCCGCACTCGCCTGTTGCAGATTGGCAAAGTGGCTGCCTTGCACGCGCTTTTGCCGCATCCATAAGAAGCGAGCATCCATGGTTAGATTGAAGCCCGTTGTGCCCGCACAGATCACAACCATGCCACCGCGTTTGGTAACAAAAACTGAGACCGGGAAAGTGCTCTCGCCTGGATGCTCAAACACGATATCGACGTCGCGCTTATCGGTGACGTTCCAGATGGCTTTGCCGAACTTGCGGCATTCCTTCATATATTCGTTGAATTCTGGCCCATTGACGAGTGGCAATTGACCCCAGCAATTGAAGTCTTTCCGGTTCAAGACCGATTTTGCCCCCATCGACAATACATAGTCGCGCTTGCTCTCATCCGAGATCACGCCAATCGCATTCGCCCCGGAGACCGCGCACAATTGGGTGGCAAATACGCCGAGGCCACCAGAGGCTCCCCAGACCAAAACATTCTGGCCGGGCTTCAAAACATGGGGGCGGTGACCGAACAACATGCGGTACGCCGTTGCCAAGGTGAGGGTGTAGCACGCGCTTTCTTCCCAAGTCAGATGCTTTGGACGGGTCATAAGCTGGCGGGATTGCACACGGGCAAACTGGGCAAAGGCCCCATCTGGTGTCTCATAGCCCCAGATGCGCTGGCTGTTGGAAAACATCGGGTCGCCGCCGTTGCATTCTTCGTCATCGCCATCGTCTTGGTTACAATGAACCACAACCTCATCGCCGGGCTTCCAGCGCTTAACGTTCTTGCCGACAGCCCAAACGATCCCGGCAGCGTCGGAGCCGACAACGGCATAATCTTGGTCATAGCCATCTAAAACACTGACGGGTTCACCCAACCCTGCCCAAACGCCGTTATAATTGACGCCAGCCGCCATCACCAACAGGAGGACTTCATCATTATCGATTTCAGGCGTCGGCAGAACTTCCAGCTGCATTGCCTTGAGAGGGCGGCCATGGCGCTCTTTCCGGATCGCCCAGCCCCACATGGTTTTTGGGACATGATAGGCAGGAGGAATTTTCCCGACGGGGTAGAGATCGAGCAAGGGCTCACCCGAAACTGGCGGTGCCGCTACATCTGTTGTCGTCATCCCGAACTCTCCCGCTGAACGTGCTTTGCGCGATGGTTTTTCGCATTTTGTGGAAATTGGTTTCTCAATAGTCCGATTTAGAGGCAGAAACGTGCGCTTCAAGCCCCAATCGGACCTTGCCTGAGCCAAACTCTTCTGCTGCGCTGCAGCATAATTTGTCAAGCTGTTTTTAGCCCCTCTAGAAGCACCATTCTAACTAGCGGACAAAAGGATCAATGCTAACCTAGGATGTATTTGACCTATAGGTGGAGTTAGACGTGAGTTCGTTTCAGGCAAAAATTGGCCCACCACGGATTTTGGCGGGGATTTTGGCAATTGGCTATGCTGTCGTGAATATCTCGATTGCTATGGTAACGCGTGGAGAATTTGTGCCCTGGCGGCACGTCGACGAGATCTTGGCACTCGCGTTTGGCGTGCTCAATCTCGCCCAAGAACTCATTCTATCCTACTTTCGAAATCGTATCCTTATTATTGAGATGAATGAGCAAGGACTGTTGGATCGCCGGATCATGTATGAGCGTTTAGCTTGGGACGATATTGAATGGATCGAGCCCCATCCAGGTGGGGTAGCAGACCGGCTTAGAGTAAAAGCACACGTGCGCTTGACGCCCTTTGGTGCCGTGCGGAACCGCTTGTTGCAGCTTGTACGACAAATTCCTGAGGGGGAAGTCGTTATTACCTTTGGCGGATTAAACAAAGCGGCAGCTCAAGCCGCAGCTTGGCTTGCCGATTATCAGCCCCGCCTTATTCCTGATGTGTGGAAGATTGCCGCTGTCCGACATGACGGGGAGGTTCCAACCGAACATCGCGACATATGTCTGCGAGCGCATGTGTATCCACGTGCTTGGCTCAGTTATTTGATCGGAGGCGTTATCCTGCTTGGTATATTGATCGCGCTTCTGCCGACATTTGTAGTCCCGAGCCTCGTCAATGAGAGGTTTCCAACTGATTTTGCACAACTGGCACTTTTGGGGACGATTGTTGGCGCAGCGATAATTGGCGGGATTGCCACTCTGCAAATCTACCTTCGGCTTTCAAGTACGCGCGCTGGGGTAATTATTCTGTCGCAGACCGGGCTAAGCGATATCCGGATATCAAGTCAGTTCATCCCATGGAACCAAATCGATCATGTCACCTTTCATTGGCTGAATAATGGACGCTTGGTCAATGAAAGCATCGCGGTCGAAGTGCAGGTTCAAGAGGGTGTTCAGCTAAAGCCGCCTGAGGGCCTCATCTTTAAGCTTGCCTATTATTGGCGCAGGGCCACCACGCCTGAACTTTTCACCCTCGTGCATAGCGGTACGACAACGAGTGTGAGTGAGATTATCGACCACATTGAGCGTCATAAACTACCCGTCGCGGTGCGTGAAATTGCCCGAAACTGAGTTCGCGAAGGTCAGGCCTGCGGCCGATAACGCATGGCGACATCGCAGCGCTCGTAGCTGCAGCCATAGCGTGTCATGATTTCGGGGTCGTGGACGAAGCCGAGCTTTTCATAAAGGTGGATGGCGGCTTCGCACTTTGTGTTGGTGAGCAGGAATAATGTTTCAATCTTCATGGCGTTGGCGCGCGCGAGAACAGCGTCCAGTAGAAACTCTCCCGCCTTTTGGCCTCGTGCGCTGTCCAAAACACCCATTTTTGTCAGCTCAACCGCCCCATCGTCGGCGGGCATCAAAGCGCAAGTTCCCACAACCCCCAGCCCCTCCACGGAGACGAACAATATGTCGCCACCCTTATCCATGATCATCGATTGCGGGTTTTCCAAGACTTTGCGGTCAGTGTCTTCCAGCGCAAACATCGTCTCAATCCATTGCACATTGATATCGTGAAATGCTTTTGCGAGAGCCGGTGACCAAGAATGAATTGAAAGGCGCGTGGACACGTGAATAGACCCCAAAGTTTCCCCGCAGATAAGACTAACTCAGAAGTGCTTGCAAGCGTGCATTACCATTAGCCGTGAGCGGATTTATGATTTCGACGCCGCGCCAAACAAAGCCAGCCTGCATATCTTCCGACAGCAAGCACGTGCAGCCAGCCTCTGCACAAACGGCCAGAATAATCGCGTCCCAAATCTGGAGATGATGTTCCTCCGCCAGTGTCATCGCCGCTTGGAAGGCAGCATCATTGGTCTCTAGCACATGGCTAATGTTGCGCCATTGCGTCACGATCTCGCGCGCCACATTCGAGGAGTAGCCACCTTTGCGAACCAAAACGCGATACAACTCACCGAGTGCTTGGATTGGAATGGCGACATGGGCAAAATCCAATTGGGCAATGCACGCCTGTGCTAGCCTTTGCCGCTCTGGGTCATTTATGCCTTCAGCATAGGATAATATGTTTGAATCAAGTGCAAATTTTTGTTTTATCAACGCCTGTCCGACCTGTGTTATAATTCGTCGCGCTTATAGAGCTGCTCACGGGGCACAGGGGGTAAATTCAAACTCGCTTGCTGGCGCAACCGCTCTAGCAAGTGGCGCTTCGCTTCATCCCGATTGGCTGGCGCGTCGATCGGAACCAGTTTCGCATAGGGAACACCGTGACGCGTAATCACAATCGTTTCCCCGCCATGGGCACGGTTTAAGAGTTCCGAGAGCTTTTGTTTCGCGTCAAACGCGGCGATTTGGGTGGTCATAATTTAATCCAGACGTAGTCCAGACTTAGCTGCTTGGACCGGAATGGTCAAGAAATTTTCAAGCTTATGGGGCGCGTTAGGCGTGTAGGGTCAAAAAGTTGTCTAGAATTGCTCACGCCGTGGTCAAGCAAATTTTAGCGAGAATGGCTCTCTATTTCAGTGTTCTTGGAAGATTTTGCCGCTTGCATAGCAGGTATCAGGCATGGCAATGCTGCAGTGCACAAGGACACACGCATGACCGATAAACCTTTCCAACACGCCCCCGACAAGCCCTGGATTTTCCGCACCTATGCTGGCCATTCCACGGCCGAGAAATCCAATGCGCTCTATCGGGCGAATTTGGCGGCAGGGCAGACGGGTCTTTCGGTGGCGTTCGATCTGCCGACGCAGACAGCCTATGAGGCCGACCATGTCTTGGCCAAGGGCGAAGTGGGCAAGGTGGGCGTGCCCGTCAGCCATTTGGGCGACATGCGAGCTTTGTTCAAAGATATTCCGCTGGAGACCATGAACACCAGCATGACAATCAATGCGCCTGCCGCTTGGATGCTGGCACTTTATGTCGCTTTGGCCGACGAGCAGGGGGCAGACCGCAAGAAGCTGCAAGGCACGACGCAGAATGATTTGATCAAGGAATATCTCTCACGCGGAACATACGTGTTCCCACCTGCACCAAGCTTGAAATTGACAGCGGATACGATTGCTTGGTGCTTGAAAGAAACGCCTAAATTCAACCCGATGAATGTATGCTCCTATCATTTGCAGGAAGCAGGCGCCACGCCAGAGCAAGAATTGGCCTTTGCGCTGGCCACCGCCATCGCTGTCCTCGATGAAGTCAAAGCCCAAGGCCAAGTTCTGCCTGAAGACTTCCCCGCCGTGGTGGGTCGCATCAGCTTCTTCGTCAATGCGGGCATCCGCTTTGTGACCGAGCTGTGCAAAATGCGCGCCTTCAACGTGCTTTGGGATGAGATTTGTAAGGACCGTTATGGCGTGACCGATCCTGCCATGCGCCGCTTCCGCTATGGCGTGCAGGTCAATTCCTTGGGCCTGACAGAGCCACAGCCTGAAAACAACGTCTATCGCATTCTGCTTGAAACCTTAGCCGTGACCATGAGCAAGGATGCCCGTGCGCGTGCTGTGCAATTGCCGGCTTGGAACGAGGCCTTAGGCCTACCGCGCCCATGGGATCAACAATGGAGCCTGAGGCTTCAACAAATCCTCGCCTATGAAACCGACCTTCTTGAATATGAGGATTTGTTTGCGGGCTCCCATGTCGTTGAAAAAAAGGTCGCCGAACTCGTGGCCGGTGCTAAGGCAGAGCTTGCTAAGATTGATGCCCTGGGCGGTGCCGTCGCGGCTGTGCCTTATATGAAAGAAGGGCTGGTTCAATCCAATCGCGACCGCCTGTTGGGCATTGAAGGTGGCAGCCAAGTGGTTGTCGGCGTTAATCGCTGGTCGGACACTGAACAATCCCCCTTGTCGGCTGGCGAAGGCTCAATCCAGACCGTCGATCCCATGGTGGAAGCCGATCAGATCAAGCGCCTGAATGCGTGGCGCGCGGGTCGTGATGCCGCAGCAGTTGAGGCTGCTTTGGCAGACCTTGAAGCGGCAGCGCGCGACAATCTCAATATTATGGAGCCTTCGATTGCGTGCGCCAAAGCCGGTGTCACCACGGGGGAGTGGGGGGCCTTGCTGCGCCGCGTCTATGGGGAGTATCGCGCGCCGACCGGTGTCTCGCTACTTGTGAATATCGAAGGCGAAGACATTGAAGCGGTTTCGAAAAAGGTCGATGTTCTCAGCGAGAAACTGGGCCGTCGTTTGGCCTTTTTGGTGGGCAAGCCCGGCCTTGATGGCCATTCAAATGGGGCCGAACAAATCGCCACCCGCGCCCGCGCTGTCGGCATGGATGTGACCTATGAAGGCATCCGCATGACGCCGGAAGAAATCGTGGCCCGAGCGGTGGAAAAGAAGGCCCATGCGGTGGGCCTGTCGATCCTCTCAGGCTCACACCTCGATCTGGTGCGTGATGTGGTGGCCCGCATGCGGGCGGCAGGGCTAGAGCATGTACCGGTGGTCGTCGGCGGCATCATCCCGCCAGAAGATGCGCGCGCCTTGAAGCAATTTGGCGTTGCGGCCGTCTATACGCCCAAGGACTTCAAAATCACCGAAATCATGGGCGATTTGGTCGATATTGTCGAGGCCCGGGTTGAGCAATTGGTCTAAGTAGGGCTTTTCATCCCGCGCAAATCCTAGGTTGCCAGATCATGCGATTGGCCTTAGCCTTCCACCTATTGAAGGTGCGGTAGGATTGGAGGCGGGATTGGGTAAAAGGAGATATCTGCCGGGCGTCGAAATCGCCCAAACGCCCGAGGAGAAAATCACGGCAGGATTGCTAGAGGTGCAACACTGCTTTGCGGGGGCATCTTACGGCCTATCCGTCGCGGCGATCGGCATATTAAACTTGGCGTGGTCTACAATGGCCACCGAAGAGCGTACTGTCCTTTTTTTTGCGCAAATGGGTCTTGGAGTTCTGCTTCTATTCGGTTGCGTCGCATTTACCCGTCGAGGTCAGCCATGGCCAAAGGTCTCTTTGGTCACAGATCGAGAAGTAACTTGGCATGCGCCGTCAAGCCTCTTGGGGATCGTTGGGGTCGCAGCCTTTATCTTCACATTCGCAGTCCCAATCGTCTCTGCATTCAATCAGGGTCCCGAGTGGGAGAAGGTCTTGAAGTCCGACTTTGGCCTTTTGGCTATGGGCACACTAATTGCGGGTACTTTTGTCGCCTTATCGCGGATAGCCGCCGGGCTCGAAGCTTTGGCTTGGATCAAAGATATCCGTCGAGGCGAGGGCGTCGTCGAACTTTCAACTGGCCAACGCATCACCAAACAAGCCGAACAAGAACCCCAATTGCCCAGTTGGGCGCAGACTTTATAGGACGAGGTGATGACATCTAGTATAAGTGCAGACGCGCCAGTGATGCAGTCTTCGCCGCAGGGAAAATATGGGCCAATCGCCCCAGACACAGAAACGAAGATTCAAGCGGCATTGGGCGAGATTGATCGTACAATGATCGGCTTTATTCTTTCGGTCTGCATGGCGGTCTCGTCTTCGCTCTTGTATCTTGAGAGCACGAAGGATTTGGGAAATGGGTGGCTAGCCGATCTATTGGGATTTTGGTGGCTTCCCTACTGGATAACTTGGTTTTGGAGCATGACGGCAGTTCGAAAATCTCGCGCTGCTTGGCCCCAATTTCACTCGGGCAAGTCTGAGAGCATTTTTTTGCCGTCAAATTTACTTCTTTGCGCAGGCATTCTTTTGCTTGTTTGGCAAACACTTGTTTCAACGGTCACGGTTGTAGCAGACGTATTCAGCGGTGATTTTCCGTCGCTTAACTTAGTTTCGAGCGGAGTGTTTTCCCATTACCTATTGGCCATTGTAAGTTTCTCAGTTTTGTGGGCCATTTCCTGCTTAGTCAAACTGACGGAGACTTTGCACTGGATCAGAATCTTGAATGCCCAGAGGAATAATGAACCGCCCTTCCAGGGGCATACTTTAGCTGCCGATGCAGTTCCGCCTCGGGGATCACCCAGCTTCGAAAGAACGTCTGAGGAGAATTAAAGCATGACCGAACCCGTGAGCCACACCGCCGAAGTCCGCAAGTTTCTGTTCTTCAAGGATTCTCGTCCGATTGCGCCGAGCATTGACGATAAGATCACGGCGGCGGTGCAAGAGATTAAAGAACAAGCTGGGGGTGGCTTCGCAGGCTTGCTTCTGTTGTCCATGGCCTTGAATGTCGATGACTTGATAAAGTTCCAACCTTTTAGTGACGGTTGGAACTTCTTTCTTTTGGTTCTTTGTGTGCTGGCAAGCCTTGGTATCTTAGCAAGTCATGCCCAAGCGACACCTCGGGAGTTTCAATGCGGCATAGATGGCAAGCGGACCTTTTTGACCGGCATTCTTTCATTTGCAGCCACCCTTGCAACAGTTTGGACCATTGCAGCGGCGGCAGCGGGCTATGTTTTTACTGTGCAGCTAGAGCAACTCTATGAAACCCGCGGAATTGCTTTTTTAGTTACAGCACTTTTGACGCTTTTAGCTGCATTGCGCTCGATCCAAGAACGCATTCAATGGATTCTCGATTTGCGGGCAGAGCAGGGCCATGTGTTGGCGCAGGGCGCTGAGGGCGAGACGGCCAGCCCGAAGTCGGGGCCTGCTTGGTTTCAGCGACCAACGAATTGATCCAGCGAGGATTCCACCATGTCTGACAAACGCCCCAGCCAACAGAAAGTCTCGTTCCGAACCGACGAGCGGCCCATCGCGCCAGATGCGGAGACAAAAATCACCTGTGCGATTTCAGAGATTGGGATAGCTGGTGTTCAAGTGGTGAGCAGTCTGATGTTTATCGGTTTCCTGCTCCTAATTCGCGCTGGGGAGTCAGAAGATTTTTCCATTGCGCAATCCATGTCAGGTCCACTCTTAATGATGCTGGCAGCTGGCCTGATGCTTATGACTGTGACTCGCACACATGAGTGGTTTCCACCTTCGGCTTTTCAAAGTGGCGTCCCCACAGAGCAGACCCGTTTTAGCCGAATTCTTTTGGTGATCGCCATGGCTGCCCTGGCTGGTCTGATGGCTAACCTCGTTTTTCTGATGCTGAACCTAGCCGAGCGAGGGGACCTCTACCTCGCTGAATTGGCCGGTCTTTACGCGACCTGTGCGCTGGCAAGCTATGGAAGCTCAATTATCGTCAGAGCCCGCTGGATTCTCGAGCTGCGGGCAGAACAAGGCCATAAGGTGCCACTCGACACAGATGGCGATGAAACCAAAGGGTCCCGACCCGCGTGGTATCAACGGGCAACCAAATGATAGAGCGAAGCTTCCCCAATGTCTGACAAACACCCAAGCCCCAATAAAATCCTATTCTGGACCGACAAACGGCCTTTAGCGCCCGATGTAGAGACACGGATTAGCTGTGCGATTGCGGAGGCTATCGGTGCGATTGCGGCAATGACATCGTTTCTGGTGTTTATTTGCCTCGTCCATAACTTTGGTGTGTGGAGACAGGACTTTAGCGGTGCCAATCTAAAAGCCGAACTTTCAATAGCGATGATGTTGGTTGCGGTGGTGCTGATTTATGCGATTGGGAACAATTTGGCGAAACGAACTGGTGGACGGAATGTCCTGTTTCAAAGCGGAATTCCCCTAGCACGGACACGTGTTAGCCGTTTCATCAAGCTAATGTTCCGCGCGACGTTGGCTGTCTTCCTACTTGCATTGGTATACAGCTTTGCTGTTGGCCAACACCGGGGTGGAATTTTTGATACCTATTCCGTTGAGATGATGGTTTTTGCTGCCATTTTGGGGCTTGCGGCCGGGATTGCTGCCGCGCAAGAAAGATTGAGCTGGGTCCTCGATCTGCGGGCACAGCAAGGGCACAAGATACCGCTTGAGCCGCACCCAATGGAAACTCCCATCGTGGTGGAGAATGATTGGTGGAAAAAGCCTAACTCACCAACGCCTTGATCACCACCGCCAGGGCCGTCAAGGCCAGATAGGCTCCGAATGCGCGGCGCAGCATGGTTTTATCCAAGCGGTGGGCGAGCTTCGCGCCATAAGGTGCAACGGCCCCGGTCAGGATCGCTAAAATGATAAAGCCGGGCACATTGATATAGCCGAGCGACAGGGGCGGTCTGCCTTCTGCGCCCCAGCCCATCGCGATAAAGCCCAAGGTCGCAGGCACGGCGATGGCGACGCCAAAACCTGAAGCGGTCGCCACTGCTTGATGGATGGGTCTGCCTGCCAAAGTCATAACGGCGGAACCAAAGGCCCCGCCACCTATGCCCATCAGGGCCGAAACTGCGCCAAGGCTTGTGCCAACTCCGGCCCGTGCTGGTCCGGTCGGCACGTCGCGCATAATTGTCCAACTCTCCTTGCCAAGGCCCATATAGGCGGCCAAGGCAATGGCAAAGGCACCGTAAATCAGGCCAAGAGTCGCCTTATCGGCAAAGCCTGCCAGCACCGCACCAATGATCGCACCCAAAGCGATCCACGGAATAAAGCCTTTGAGAACGGCCTCATCTACCGCCCCATGCTTGCGGTGGGCAGCGACCGAGCGCAGTGAGGTGGTGATGATGGTCGATAAGCTCGTGCCCACGGCCACATGCAGATTGGCTTCCCCGCCCAGTCCAAACACGCCAAACGCATAAAAGAGGGCAGGGACGAGGACTGTCCCGCCACCCACACCAAACAGGCCTGCGATCAGGCCGGCAAACACGCCAGCCCCTGCCATGGCTGTAACCAGAATGACAAGGTCTTGGATTGGCGGCATCAGGCCGCGATCTCGCCGCGATTGGCAAAGCGGGTCGCTTCGCGCTC
>CALRLV020000045.1:0-12085 GCA_943368895.1 Ferrovibrio terrae | reverse complement strand
TGGCGTGAACCACATGCCGTTATAGATCAAGGTGGCATAGCGCGGCATCAATTCGTCTTTGAGATGCATGGCACCCCGGTCCAGCGTGATACTTTCCATGGCACGGTGGGCTTGCCACAAAATTGTCCCACCTGGGGTTTCGTAATAGCCACGCGACTTCATGCCGACAAAGCGGTTTTCCACCAAATCAAGCCCGCCGACGCCATTTTCCGCGCCAATCCGGTTGAGCTCGCCGAGCAATGCTGCTGGGCCATAGGCCGTGCCATTGATGGAGATTGGGTCACCGCGCTCAAAGCCAATTGTAATGATGGTCGCTTTGTCGGGCGCTTCTTCTGGCGTGATGGTGCGGCGGTCGGCGCGCTTGGAAACCAGATCGGGCACCGGATCATTTGGGTCTTCCAGCACGAGGCCTTCTGACGACGTATGCAGCAAATTCGCGTCGATAGAGAAGGGCGCATCTTGCTCTTTCCCGGTGGCAATCTCAATCCCATGCTTTTTGGCATAGGCGATCAGGTCTGGTCGGCCCTGGAAACTCCACTCCCGCCAAGGCGCAATTACCGTGACGTCGGGCTTTAGGGCATAATAGGAGACCTCAAATCGCACTTGGTCATTACCCTTGCCGGTCGCACCATGACAGACGGCATCAGCCCCGACGAGATTAGCAATTTCGATTTGACGCTTGGCGATCAATGGCCGGGCAATCGAGGTGCCTAAGAGATAGACCCCTTCGTAAAGCGCATTGGCGCGGAACATCGGGAACACATAGTCGCGAACAAATTCGTCACGCAGGTCATCAATAAAGATGTTTTCAGGCTTAACCCCGGCGGCGAGAGCTTTGGCGCGAGCAGGTCCCAATTCCTCACCCTGACCTAAGTCCGCCGTAAACGTCACCACTTCGCAGCCATAGGTCTCCTGCAACCATTTCAAAATGATCGAGGTGTCGAGTCCACCAGAGTATGCGAGAACGACTTTATTGACTTTGCGTTGGGTGGTCATGGGGCTTGGGTTCCAAGGCTGAAGAGCGTGGGTTCGTGCTAGGCAATCCACGCCGTGAGATCAAGCGGTCGCCACTCTATATTTCTCAGCGCTGCTTGTCCTTATTAAGCCATTTGATCGCAAAGGCGAGGTGGACCAAGTGCGCCAGTACAAAGGTAAAAGCCATAAAGACCCGAGCGGTGCCAAGCGAAACGGCCTCTTTAGTCAATTGTCCGGTGGGAACGCGGTGGGCTAAGAAGGTCAAAAGTAGCCCAAAACCAGCAGCAAGGGCGGGAGCAAACAGCAGCGCAAACCTTCTTGGGGCCGTCCAAGTTGGCCGACCATTCTGGTCAAATTGCATCGGAATTCGCGCGCCAGCGTCAACTTTTGCAGCGGCAGACGCTGAAATCAATGCCATGAGCGTGAGGCCTGCGACAAAGCACAAATCCCCAGTCCACAGCAAAAAATGCGAAAAATCGAGCGGATACACGCAATCGACTAGAGCACCATATCAAGCCTTTGAACAGGGCTTCAACAGCTACCGATGCTTTAGACGACGACCTGTGTACCCAGTTCGACGACCCGCCCCGAAGGAATGTGAAAGAAGTCCGTCGCATTGGTCGCGTTCTTGGACAGGAAAATGTACAAATGATCCTGCCACAGAGGCATACCTGAGGTGCTGGACGCCACGATCGTGCGATGACCCAGAAAGAAGCTGGTCGACATGATGTCAAACTTCAGACCTTGCTTCCGGCACATGGTCAGCGCCTTGGGAATATTGGGACTTTCCATGAAGCCATAATTGACGATCACGATGCGAACATCGGGAATGATTTCCTCAATCTCGATCCGGTCGGCATCTGCCACACGAGGTGTTTCCGCTGTCCGCACACTCAGGATCGCGATCTTCTCATGCAGAACCTTGTTGTGCTTGAGATTATGCATCAGGGCGACGGGTGCGAGATCAGGGTCGCTGGTCAAAAAGATAGCAGTCCCCGGTACACGATGAGGCGGGTGGGCCATCAGAGTCTTGAGGAGGTCGCGCAGCGGTATGGAATCCCGCCGTGTCTTCTCCGACAGGATTTGGCTGCCTTCCTGCCAACTCCACATAACCACGACAATGACTGCGCCCAAAACCAGTGGGAACCACGCGCCATGGGGGATTTTGAGTACTTGCGAGCCCAAGAAGACGATATCGAGGGCGGCAATTGGCACCAGCAGCAAAGCCGCTTGGAACCCATTCCATTTCCAAAGACGGGTCACCACCGGGACGGCCAAAAGCGTGTCCATAAACATCGCACCTGTGATGGCAATGCCGTAAGCGGACGTTAAATTGCTAGAGGATTTGAACGAGAACAGAAGGACCAAGACGCCGATCATCAAGAAGGTGTTGACTTGAGGCACATAAATTTGCCCGGCCTGAGTCTCGCTGGTACGACGAATTTGCATACGGGGCAGAAGCCCCAATTGCACCGCTTGCTGGGTCATTGAAAAAGCGCCGGTGATCACCGCTTGGCTGGCAATGACCGCTGCCAAGGTTGCAAGGATCATGACTGGCCAGAAGGCAACTTCTGGCACCATCATCCAGAATGGGTCTGCTTTCGCCGCTGGATTGGCCAAAACAAATGCACCTTGGCCGAGATAGTTCAATGCCAAAGATGGGAAGACAAGCACGAACCAAGCCGCACGGATAGGGTTTTTCCCAAAATGGCCCATATCGGCATAGAGCGCTTCAGCGCCGGTAACAGCCAAGAAGATGGACCCGAGAATTACCAATGCAACGAGGCCATTTTCCATCAAAAATCTGAGGGCATAGAAGGGATTAAAGGCCAGCCAGACCCGCGGATCATCGGCGATATGGTAGAGGCCCAGAGCTGCCAATGTTATGAACCATAAGGCCGTAATTGGGCCAAACCATGCCGCAATTTTGTGGGTACCTTTGGATTGAACCAGAAATAGACCAACTAAGATCGCCGCAGAGATCGGCAGAATGTAAGGTGTAACCAGTGCACTAACATTTATTAGACCGACGCTCGGCGCTATTTTGAGGCCTTCAATCGCACCCAGAACTGAGATGGCGGGCGTGATAATGCCATCGCCATAGAAGAAGGCTGCACCCATAACGCCGCAGAAGAATACCCAAGGCGATTTTCTGCCCATCGCACGCTGTGCAAGTGCCATGAGAGCCAAGGTGCCACCTTCACCCTTGTTGTCGGCCCGCATCAGGAACACGACATATTTCAACGTGACGATGAGGAACAAAGCCCACAAGACGAGGGAAACCACCCCCAGCACGGCCACTTCTAGATTGCCGGAGCCCTTGGCATGCGCGAGTGCTTCGCGCATCGCATAGAACGGGCTAGTCCCGATGTCGCCAAACACAACACCGACTGAGCCCAGTGCGAGCATGAAAAAACCACGAGCGGAATGACTACCATGCCCATGGCCGCCACCTTGGGCACCGCTGGCTGGATCGCTGAAGCCCTTTGAGGCTTCTTGGTCCGCTGACATATTTGAAGGCGATGCCATCTTGGCTCCCCGAACACAGTGAGTCGGACTGTCGACCCGCTGCCAGTACGCGATTGTAGGCGGCGCCAATACGCCTTTTGTCGGATGGCTTCAATGCTCAAGCACAATTGACGGCGGCGATTGAGAGATTTCGCGCGTTACTGCGCGTTTCTTGCTGACTTTGCCTCTGACCTTGTCACGATCTCTCCAATTTGTGAGCTAGACGGGCTGGCAGGGGCCGTCTATCCACCCTCTGTACAGCCAATCCGTTTTGGCAGCAGGAGAGCAAAAATGGCAAGACGACTTTGTTTGGTAACTGGTGCTTCGGCGGGGATTGGTCAGGCGATTGCTCGCATTTTTGCTGAGCGCGGCTATGATCTCGCGCTTACCGCCCGCCGTGCAGACCGGTTGGAGACTTTCGCTGCGGAGTTGAAGCAGACTTGGGGGGCTGAAAGCATCACAATCGCCGCAGACTTGGCCGACCGCGCGGCACCTGAGCAAATCGTGTCGGCTTTGGAAGCCAAAGGTCGCCCAGTCGATGCCTTGGTCAATAATGCGGGCTACGGCCTGCAGGGCAATTATCTGGCTTCTAGTTGGGAAGATCATGCGGCCTTCATGCAAGTTTTGGTAGAAGCCCCCCTCGAGCTCGCTTACCGAGTACTGCCGGGCATGCAAGAGCGACGTTTTGGTCGGATCATGAATGTCGCCTCTTTGGCGGGTCATTTGCCTGCGGCGGCAGGGGCCACCCTTTATGGGGCCTCGAAGGCCTTCCTGATCAAATTCAGCCAAGCCCTCAATCTGGAGAATACCGACAATGGCGTGCATGTCAGCGCGCTCTGCCCTGGATTTACCTATTCAGAGTTTCACGACGTCAATGGCATGCGCGATCAAGTCTCCACCATGCCTAAATGGCTGTGGCAGGATGCGAAGACTGTCGCCCAGATCGGTTATGACGCCTTAGAGGCCAATCAGCCTGTGGTGGTGACAGGCACCACCAACAAAACGATTGCCGCGATTGGCAAGCTCTTGCCCGACGGTCTCGCGTTGCGACTGATGAAGTCACAAGTGCAGAAATTCCGCCGCGCCGACTAATTGGGCTGCCTTAATGGCAACCGCAAGGCTTGTGCGGTGGGGTGCGGGGCTTGCGTGGTGGTGGATCCATATGGACCCGGTCGAGCACACCTGAAAAGCGTGTGCCGCCGCCAACAAAGGCATAACCGCCGCCGCCATAGCTATAAGAGGTTTCCGTTGGGAAGCCGACGCCATAGCTCATGCCACCCATAAAGAAGCTTGCCGGAATCAGGGTCACTTCTTGCTGTTGGCAACAAGGCACCGGTGGCATCATAGGCGGTGGCAGCATGATGGGAGATTGCGCCGTCGGTGGCTGCAAAATCACGACTTGTGGAGGCTGCGGCGAAAATGGCGCCTGAACCATCATCGGTGGCGGAGGGGCTTGGACAGTTTGTCCCTGTGGGACTGGAACCCAATAGCCGCGACAGGCAACACTGACACCTGCTTGTGGGGCAATGCAGTTCAGGGAAACGCTCTGATTTGCAGGCGTCGCGCTGGAGGACATCATGCTCTGACTGCCCGAGGAAGCTTGGGATGCGCTGCTATTATAGGTGGAAGTCACGGTCACCGTTTGCTGGCGGGGCGCGCTGGGGGCACCGGGTGCGTGGGTGTGTGCCGGCTGTGCCTCTGGTGCAGGGGCTGCTTGATAACCGCGGTTTGGATCAAACAGGACCGTAGGACCGGAGTTCTGGGTGGCAGACGAGCTGCTCGATTGGCTATGCACCGTCATCCCTGGTGCTACCCGGATCATTCCCGCGCAAGCCGCTTGGTCGGCGGTACTTCCAAGGAGGCAGGGGTCAACCGAACCTGCTGGCTGTGCACCAGAAGCAGCCATGCCATTTGCGGAGGCTTGGCCAGCGACGGCAAGCGCCATCAAAGAGACGATGAAAGCAGTTTTGGTCATTCTGACCCCCTTTAGTGGCACGCCACATCCTGTGGCCCGGCTCAAATTTACGTCGTGAGCGTCTAAAGGGCTGATAAAGTCATAAAGTTCAAGGCTGTGCCCGCGTGCGGGGAATTTGCAGGGCTAGGGCCTCTTCGCAAAACCCTATGAGGCGACTTCATGTCTTGATCTGACACACCAAACCGCGCTCAAAAATCATAGGCTATGCCTTTACGTTCCCAATCGCCGAAACGGGTAGGCTCAACCCCTTTTGGACCATTGACTTCATAGGCTAATGCCAACTCAGCTTCAGCTTGCGCGCGACGCTCAGCCGCTTCTGCCAAAGCGCGGCCTGCGGGCGTGCTGAGGTCAAACGACTCGCCTTCACGCACAGGTGAAGGCAAAGAGACGGGATTGGCGCTTTTTTCGGTCATCACAGGTCCTACATATAGGCTGAGCCTAATCGGAGTCGAGCTTTCTATGAACACAACTAAGACCTTCATGCTTCTAGCCGCCATGACCGCCATCTTTATGGGCGTGGGCTATTTGATCGGTGGAGCAGGAGGCATGGCCGTCGCTTTTGTGGTTGCGGCTGGCATGAATGTATTCTCCTATTGGAACTCCGACAAAATGGTTTTGAGTGCCTATCGGGCTGTTGAAGTTGGACCAGATCATCCTGATTCCTTAATCGCCACCTATGCGCAGGATGTTCTGACAATGGCGCAAAAGGCCAATATGCCAAAGCCACGTATTTATGTGATCCAGAACCCGCAGCCCAATGCCTTTGCGACTGGCCGAAACCCAGAAAATGCGGCCGTCGCGGCGACGACTGGGCTTTTGTCTATGCTCAATCGGCAAGAGATTGCCGGTGTCATGGCCCATGAGCTCGCGCACGTGAAAAGCCATGACACCTTGACCATGACCGTTGCGGCGACATTGGCAGGGGCGATTGGCATGTTGGCAAACTTTGCCATGTTCTTTGGTGGCGACCGGGAAAGGCCAAACCCGATTGCGATGATTGCGATGATGATCTTTGCGCCCATGGCGGCGGCGGTGGTACAAATGGCTATTAGCCGCTCGCGGGAATATGAGGCTGACCGTCTGGGAGCAGAGATTGCCGGTGATCCACAATGGCTGGCCTCGGCTTTGCAAAAAATTCAGTACGGGGCTCGCCAAGTTCAAAATGAGGATGCCGAACGTCATCCTGCAACTGCCCACATGTTCATTATCAATCCGCTGGCAGGTGGGTTGCGCGACAATTTGTTCTCCACCCATCCAGCTACTGAGAATCGCGTGGCACAGCTGCAAGCCCTAAAAGCCACTGACACGCCCGGCAATACTCTGGGATTGGAAGAGGGTTCTAAGCACTCATCTGGGCCTTGGGGGCGTAAGAAAGGACCCTGGGGATGACGGTGCGACAGGTGGCTATGCGCCGCAGCTTGTGTCTAAGCACTTGACCCGGGGCGGTTGGACGCGCAGGAGCCTGCTCCATGCCGTCTGATCCTTCTCACCCCGAACGTTCTCGTCCCCGTAAACCCCATTCTGGCTCTCCGCGTCGAGATTCAGTCCGGCAGGGTTCAGATGACCGACGTCCCCCTCGCGCGCTCGTCAATCCCGATCCTGCGCGTTTTGCCGCTGTTTGCCTTGTCTCCCATGTTGTCGATCAGCGTTGGACTCTGGAAGAAGCTATGCGGAAGGAGCAGGCCTTTGTTCGCCTTGATGGGCGCGATCGGGGCTTTGCTGCCCATTTGACTTTGGCAACTTTGCGCGCGCTTGGTCTCGTCGATGCCGTTTTGGCAACTAAACTGGCTAAACCACTGCCCGACAGCGCGCATTTTGCCAAAGCGCTGTTGCGCGTTGGTGCTGCCCAATTGATTGAAGGCTTGGCGCCACCACATGCGGCGGTGGGTCG
The DNA here is from genome assembly GCA_943368895.1 of Ferrovibrio terrae. GTDB lineage: Bacteria > Pseudomonadota > Alphaproteobacteria > Caulobacterales > Aquidulcibacteraceae > Aquidulcibacter. The sequence goes on along the minus strand of CALRLV020000045.1, from coordinate 4,736 downwards.
ATCTGTTGATTTAGCGAAGTTTGAGGCAACGGGGCGCGGCTTTGCAGGACTGATCAATGCAGTTCTGCGCCGGATCGCGACAGAGCCTCTGGTGCGACCCCATGACCGCGAGCGCGTACCCGCTTTGTGGTGGAACCGATGGCGTTCAGCCTATGGAGCCGAGGCCGCAGATGCGATCGCTGAAAGCCTTTCCCGTCAGCCCGCACTCGATTTGACCCCAAAGGGCGACGGCGCAGCTATTGCTGAAGCTGTTGACGGAACCGTCTTGCCGACGGGCAGCATTCGCCTGAAGGAAACGCCCAGCGATGTGACCTCATTGCCGCTTTGGGGCGAAGGCAATTATTGGGTGCAGGATGCGGCGGCTGCTTTGCCGGCGCGCTTATTGGCGGCCCAGGCCGGTGAGAAAGTTCTGGACATGTGTGCCGCACCTGGCGGCAAGACCATGCAATTGGCAGCCACAGGGGCTGATGTCACCGCTCTAGACCTCGATGCAGCGCGGATTAATCGCGTAGCAGAAAACCTAGCTCGGACGAGTTTGGTAGCTCGCTTGCAAGTTGCCGATGCCCGCACCGTTTCAGAAGAGCCTTATTTTGATGCCATTTTGCTGGATGCGCCTTGCAGTGCGACCGGCACGCTGCGCCGCAATCCAGAAGCGCTGTGGATTAAGACACCAAGCGATGTTGCCCGTTTTGCGACCGTGCAGGTCGAGCTTGTAAAGGCTGCTGCGGCAGCACTTAAGCCTGGAGGCCGACTTGTTTACGCGGTGTGTTCGCTGGAGCCAGAAGAGGCCGACCCAGCGGTGGCTGCTGCGCTTGAGGCAGGGCTGAAACTGGCTCCGATCTCACCGGATGAGGTTCCAGACTTGGGCCAAGCGGTGACAGAGCTAGGCTGTCTGCGTATCCTTCCCCATTATTGGGGCGATCGTGGCGGCATGGACGGGTTTTTCATCGCACGCTTTGTTAAACCAGAATAGGTTCCCGGCGCGAAGGCCGAAATGCCATCTTGCAGTAATCTCCCGAAACAGAGCATGATCAAACCATGTCACAGCTACGCATAAGCCCATCTATTCTTTCTGCGGACTTCGCCAAGTTGGGCGAAGAAGTGGCCGCTATTACAGCGGCGGGCGCTGATTTAATTCATATCGACGTGATGGACGGCCACTTCGTGCCCAACATCACAATTGGGCCGCAAGTCGTAAAGGCCCTGCGTCCGCATTCGGATAAGCCCTTTGATGTACACTTGATGATCGCTCCGGCTGATCCTTATCTTCAGGCCTTTGCTGAAGCGGGAGCTGATATCATTTCGATCCATCCCGAAGCTGGACCACATCTCCATCGTAGCCTGCAGACGATTCGGAATTTGGGAAAGAAGGCTGGTGTCGTTTTGAACCCTTCCACCCATGAATCTGTCCTGGCCCATGTCATGGACATGGTCGACTTGATTTTGGTGATGAGTATCAATCCGGGATTCGGCGGGCAGACCTTCTTACCGAGCCAGTTAGGCAAGATAGAAGCTTTGCGAAAAATGATCGATCAGACGGGGCGGGAGATTCTTTTGGAAGTCGATGGTGGGGTTAACCCACAAACCGCGCGCGACTGTTTCAATGCAGGGGCCGACACTTTGGTCGCTGGGACAGCCGTCTTTAAAGGTGGCCCGCTTCATTATCAGGCCAATATCGCCGCACTTAAAGCGGCAGCGGGCTAGGGGCCTCAGATGCCAATTCAAACCAAGAATCAGTCAGGGGCGGGCAGTCACGCGCGCTTCGGGCACGAGTTGCGCGGTTTGTTTGAGCCCGGTGTGTTCGCGGAAGATGGGACCTTGGTCCCGCGGCAATGGCATCCATTGCCGGACTTTCGTCCGTCTGTGCAGGAAGAGGGGCTGGACCTGTTACAGGGACGCACGCCAGCTCGGACAGAACTAGGCGGTTTCGACCCTTTTCTAGGGCCGTTCTCTATACCGGCGGCGATGACCCACAGCTGGACGGCGTCTTTTGAATTCTTGCGCGATTTGTCGCCTTCCTATGGAGATTTGGTCCCGATATTGGAGCTTTGGCTCGATCAATGGTTTGTGCGCCAAGCGCAGGAACCTCAATCTGGATTGGCTAAATGGAAGGCTGCGACGAACGGACCTAGTCGCAGCGAAATCATGGTCTGGCGTGGTCGTCGAGTGATCAATTGGCTGGCCCATCTTATTCCAATGGCGCACGGCTTTTCAGCCAATTTGCAGGCTAGGATTTGGCATGCCCTCTTGGCAGATATTGGACGCTTGGTAGAGCCAGATCGAGGCTTATTGGCCAGTCTCACCCAAGGCTGGGAGCCATTGAACCGCCGTGCTGTTTGGACACGGGCCTCGGCAATAGTGAGTGTTACAGGCAGCGCGCCGGGCTTGTTACGCCAAGCCACTTTTGATGAAGCTTTGGAGCGTCTAGAGGAACTCATCGCCGCCGATGGCATGTTTGCCGACGGTTCGCCCTTGGGGACATTGTCTGCCGCGGCTGACCTTGCCATGCTAACCCGCGTTGTGGAGGCAGAGCCTATCGCGCAGCGGGTTAGGCAGGCCTTAGCAACGCTGCAACGTACAGACGGCTCGCTTGTCACCTTTAACAAGCAGCGCGGCTATGGCGGCTTGGTTGAATCCGTCCTAGGGCCCGGGAGGTGGCGGCGGTCATCGATCCTCAAGACCGGGCACATTGGCCTGATTGAGGTTGGCTCTATACGGCTCTGGATGCGCGCACCGACGGGCCCATCCGATGTTGGCCCCATTGCTGAGGTCGAGGCCCTCGGGACTGCGTTGTTCGCAAATGGTCCCGCAGGGCTTTCAGCGCTGTTGTTTGATCAAGAAGTTGACTTTATAGACCCGCAAATTCGGCGACGCGATGAAGAGGGGAAAGCCTTATTGGAAGCCAAAGCGAGCTTTGGAGTCGATGGCCATCGCCATACGTGTATCCGTACCATGACGATTAGCCACGAAGGCAGGCATATCCATGGCGAAGACGCGCTGTTTGCAGGGGCCAGTGGCGCTAAGGTTCGCGTACGCGGCCTCATGTTTGATCTGGGCGAGGGGTGTGACGCCGTACAAAGTCGTGATGGCGAGAGTATTTTGATCCGTACACCTGCGCGTCAAGCCTGGCGATTCCGCTGTCCGGGCTTTAATGCGGCGATAAATGAGGTTAGTATGACGGCGGTGTCTGGATTGTCACAAAATCGCCGCCATCAGTTGCTTATTAGCGCCAAGGGCAACGAGCTTGGCAAAGACTTGATTGTTCGTTGGGACCTTCAGCTTGAGGATTTGATTTGAACCGCCATAAGCTCAAAATCTTCTCCACGGGCTACCTGATCGATATCGCTTTGGCGGTATTAAGTTTTTGGCTGGCACTTTATCTGACATATGGGATGGGGCTTGAAACTGCGTCCATAGAAGGAACGATCATCGCGCTCGTTTGCTATGGCATCTCTATGGCTGTCGCTTTGGTCGCATGTAGGCTGAACCAATTGGTCTGGCGTTGGACCTCTGCGGACGATTTGGTTCGGCTGAGCCAAGCGATTGCAGCAGCAGGCATTGGTACCGTCGCCGTATTGTTCTTTGTTGACCCGTCTGTGACCGTCCCACGCATTTCGCCCGCCTTGGCGGCCTTGGTTTCCCTTGTTTTGATGGCTGCAGCGCGCGGCTTTGCCCGGGTGCTTTCCGGTGGCGGTCTGCGCGCATTGTTCCGTACGATTGCGCCAAATGCACCCGCTACGATCCTTGTGGGCCCCACAGATGCCATCACACAAGCCATCCACGCGGCACGCGTCAACGGACCACTGCCGATCCGGCCCATCGCGATTGTTTCGACTATGGGGACGCAAGTTGGCAAAATCTTTGCTGGCGCGCGGGTGTTTGGCGGCCTTGAAACCCTAGAGCCATTGGTCACCGATGCCCTCTCGCGCAATTCAGAGGTCCGAATTGCCTTGATTGGTCGAGATCCTGCCCGGCGTGCCGCGCAAGTGGCCTTGCAAGTTGCGGCTCGCAAGGGGGTTGCCTTGATGCGTATTCCCGAAGGCGCTGGTGCAACTTTGGGAGCGGTACATCCTGCCGACGTTTTGGGTCGCACACGGCGTGAGCTCGACTTGCGTGGGCCTCGCGGCCTTGTTCGTTTCAAGCAAATTCTAGTGACCGGTGCGGGCGGCACGATCGGCAGCGAAATCGTCAAGCAAATTGCTGAACTATCCCCCAGTCGGATTGTTTTGGTTGATTCGTCTGAGAATAATCTTTTCCAGATTTCAACAGAGATCCGGGCGACCCATCCAAATATCGATATTGTGGCACGCTTGTGTGACATTCGCGACGCCCAGCGCATCAATGCGATTTTTGAAAAGTATCGGCCCCATGTCGTCGTTCACGCGGCCGCAAACAAACATGTGCCCATGATGGAGGGCCATTTCTGCGAGGCCCTTGAGGTTAATTTGGGCGGCACCTGCGTGGTGGCCGATGCGGCTATGGCCGTGGACGTGGAGTCGTTTGTCTTCATTTCTACGGACAAAGCGGTGAACCCCGTCAATGTGATGGGGGCAGCGAAGCGCGTTGCTGAATTGTATGTGCGCGACTGTTCGCGCCGTGCAAAAGGGGCATTCCACTCTGTCCGCTTCGGCAATGTTCTCGGATCTAGCGGTTCGGTTATGCCCGTTTTTGAACGTCAAATCGCACGTGGTGGACCGGTTACCATCACGCATTCGGAAATGACGCGCTGGTTTATG
>CALRLV020000044.1:0-12310 GCA_943368895.1 Ferrovibrio terrae | reverse complement strand
AGCACATGCATCCGCCCGCCGGTTGCATCGCCAAATTGGCTGACAGCATTGCTCCACCCATGGCGGTCGCGTACGTCGAAGACGCCCGTGCAGTAGGAATCAACCGGCATATCCGCCGCCGTTTCGGCAATGCCTGCAGCATTGACGTCATAGAGGCCGCAATACCAGCCGCGCTGGGCAAAATGATGGGCGGTGGCCCGGCCGATACCCGATCCTGCCCCGGTGATAAAAATTGTCTTCCGGCCGCGTGCTTCACTCATTTTCATTCCCCGCTAGATGGTCTGGTGCGCCAATGGCCGGCGCAGCCCGATAAGACCTGCAGAAACCCAACCCAACGGCACAAATGCACTGCGGTCAAGTGTGCTGGATTGCATCTGGCGCGCTATATGAAGGCACAAGACAGGAGAGATGCCATGGAAGACCGCGACATGTGGATCAAACAATTGCGCTATCGCGCTTGGCGGCGCGGCTTTCGCGAGCATGATTTCTTAATGGGCACCTTTGCTGATCAGCATTTGGCCGAGGGCAGCGAGACAGACCTTAGCTTATTCGAAGCGCTTCTCGATCAAGCCGATTGGGATGTCTATTATTGGATTGTCGGCCAAGTGCCGGTGCCAGAAAAATTTCAGGGTCCTGTGATGGATAAGCTGCAAGCCATGAGCTTCACAGTTGAAACCATCCGTCAAACAAGTTGACAGGCTAGACGGAGTCGCACCCTTACGAATGACACAAACATCTGTATAGTCGTCGTCATGGCAACAGATCTTGATCATTATCCGAGTGTTTGGGCGCGGCGAGCGGACTTAATCGTCCACATTGCAGGTCTAACCTTGGCTTTGTTCGGTGGCGGCCTTGCATTGGGCTTGGCCGTTAGTCACGGCATGCTAGGCAAAGTGGCCGCAGTCTCTATCTATGCCTTGGGTTTGATTGCGATGTTGGCTTTCTCCCTGGCCTATAATTTTGCGAAACCCAACTGGCAGCCATTTTTGCGCCGATTGGATCATGCCGGCATCTTTTTGATGATTGCTGCAAGCTATACGCCGTTCACGACACAAGCCTTAACTGGGGCTTGGTCCTTCGGCATGACGACGGCTGTATGGGCTCTGGCGGCTTTGGGCATGGCAGGCAAGATGTTTTTGCCCGGCCTTGGCAAAGCCATTTGGGTTGTCCTCTATCTGGCTTTGGGTTGGATGGTTGTCATTGCCATTAAGCCGATGATTGAAGAAGTTCCCGCTGTGGCCATGTGGCTCTTGGCGGCGGGCGGCGTTGTTTATTCGGTTGGTACGATCTTCTACGCAGCGAAGGGTCTAAAGTTCCGCCGCGCAATTTGGCACGGCCATGTCGTGGCCGCAGCTGGCCTGCATTATGCGGCCATTTTAGTGGGCGTTGTGTTGGTTGGGGCCAATTAGACGGCCGCTTTAGGTCAACTAAGGCGTCTCTCCCTGCAAAAATGTTTCCTTCGGGTAAGAACATTTTTGATCTCCCCTTGAAACCCGTTTCTCCCCTGCATCTAGATGGGCGCGCTCATAGAGAGCCCTGATGCACAGGTTGATTGGAGAAACAAAATGAGAGTGATCACGCGTTTTGCTGCGGGGGCAGCTTTGGCTCTGGCTTTGACGATGGGCGCAGCAGCACCAGCCATGGCACAAGAGTCGAGCTATAAGCCGGGCTCAGTGTTTCAACTTAGCTATATCAAGGTGTTGCCCGGCGAATTTGAAAATTACATGGACTATCTTTCGGATCGTTGGAAAAAATCCAATGAATTTTTGAAGAAAGAGGGCGTCGTCCTCAGTTATCGTGTCTTGGCGATCAACAATGCCCGCGAAGGTGAACCAACTTTGGTTCTGCTAATTGAATACAAGGACTATGCAACCAACGCGCAAAAAGACGCAATCGACAAGAAACTCAACGAATATATGGCTCAAACCGACCGTAGTTCAGAGGCTGCGTCTGCCGCGCGCCGCAAAATGCGGGAGCAAAAGGGCTCGATGGAGCTCCAAGAACTCATTCTGAAGTAAGGTCGACAACCCTTTTGGATAACGGGCTGTGGACGGACCACGTCTACAGCCCGATTTGTTTGGACGGCCCGCTTGACGCCTTCTGCCAAGCGCCGCACAAGTTTCGTCCATAACAGGGAGAGAACACCATGGCGAAAATCGGCTATCTCAGCATCGGAACCAATGATTTTGATAAAGCGACAGGCTTTTATACCACGCTTTTGGCAGAAATCGGTGGCAAGCCTTTGATGCCTACCTCTGCTGGCTTGATCTATCGTTTGCCCGAAGGGGCGATGTTGATGGTGACGAAACCCCATGACGGGGCAGCAGCCACTTTTGGCAATGGCACAATGATCGCCATTCAAGTGGACCAGAAAGAGCAAGTCGCAGCCTTGCACGCCAAAGCGCTGGAATTGGGTGGTTCGTGCGAAGGCCAGCCAGGCCCACGTGGTGCCTTTGGCGACTTTGCCTATTTCCGCGATCTGGATGGCAATAAACTGGCGGTCTATTACTCTACCCAAATGTAGTGACTAAATCGGCGGCTACTGAAGTCCTGCCCTCGCCAAGGGGGCAGGGCGTCGCTATATCGCGTGTCCATCCTCCGCAAAGCACAGCGACCTATGCCGATATCTCTCGTCGAAACCCTTGCCAACGCCGTTGGCCCATTGCGCGTATCAGGTGCCGTTGAAGGCTATGACGCGGGGCTGATTGCGCGTGCCGCCGTGCTGCGGGGCGGGGTTACGTTGCATGTGGCGCGCGATGATGCCCAAGCGTCGAGTTTTCTAGCCGCGGTGCGCTTTTATGCGCCTAACCTGTCTGTTCTGCGTCTGCCAGCTTGGGATTGTTTGCCCTATGACCGGGTTGGGCCTGCCCCTGAAATCAGCGCGACCCGGCTGTCGACGCTTACCCAATTGATCCGCCGCAAAGAGGGTGATGCGCCTGTCTTGGTATTAACGACAGGGGCATCGTTGCTTCAGCGCGTTGCGCCACAAGACCGACTGCGGTCGGCATCTTTCTCTGCTCGGCCCGGCCAGATCCTCGATGTCAGCGTCATACAGGCCTATTTCGCCGCCAATGGCTATGTGCGGACGGCCACCGTGCGCGAGCGCGGTGACTTTGCTATTCGCGGCGGCGTAATTGATTTATTCCCGCCAGAACTGCCAGAGCCCGTGCGCCTCGACCTGTTTGGCGATACGCTGGAAAGCATCCGCAGTTTTGACCCCGAGACCCAACGATCAACCCATCAATTGCAAGGCGTCGTGTTAGCGCCCGTGTCAGAAGCCATTTTGGACGATGTCGCGGCCAGCCGCTTCCGCCTTGGCTATCTCGAACTCTTTGGTGCCGCTCAGGGCGATCCGCTTTATGAAGCCGTTACCAAACGCATGCGCCGCAACGGCATGGAACATTGGTTGCCGCTGTTCCATGAGCATATGGAAACTGTGCTCGACTATGTGGGCAAGGATGCCCTCATCAGTCTTGACCCCCACGCCATGGATGCCGCGACGGAACGCGCGGCTCAAGTGACGGATTATTACGAAGCTCGCCGCGTCCCCCCGCCCAAAGGTTCTGCCCCTTATAACCCGCTGCCACCCGAACGGCTTTATGCAACGGTTGCCGAGTTAGAAGGTTTGCTGGCCAGCCGGGATGTCCGCCGGCTCAGTGCCTATCAAGAGGCCGAAGGCGGCCAAGCGCTGATCGAGAGCGGTGCCAAAGCGGGTCGTAACTTCGCCGCCGAACGCGCGACCGAAGGCGTCAATGTTTGGGATTCTGCCCGCAAGCATGTCGAAGCTTTGGCGGCCCAAGGGGTAAAGCCGATCTTGGCTGCTTGGACCGACGGCTCCGCCGAGCGTTTAGGCCATGTGTTGCAAGAGCATGGCATGTCCGCTTTGTTCCCACTGCCCAATGCAGATGCGATTGCGCTGATGCCCCAAGGCGCGATTGGCTTGGCTGTTCTGCCTCTTGAGCGCGGCTTTGTTGCAGAAGATTATGCCATCCTGTCCGAGCAAGACATTCTGGGCGAACGTTTGGGCCGCGCGCGCAAACGCCGCAAGGCTGCCAGTATCATTCTGGAAGCAGGTAGTTTGTCAGCGGGTGATCTTGTGGTGCACATTGATCACGGCATTGGTCGCTATGAAGGCTTGCGTACCTTAGACGTGCAGGGCGCCCCCCATGATTGCCTTGAGCTGATCTATGCCGGTGGCGATAAGCTGTTTCTGCCGGTGGAGAATATCGAGCTGGTCTCGCGCTATGGCTCGGAAGATGCGACTGCCCTCTTAGACAAATTGGGCGGTGTGGCGTGGCAGGGCCGTAAGGCTAAAGCCAAACAGCGCCTGAAGGATATGGCCGAAGCGCTAATCAAGATCGCAGCCGCCCGCGCGGCCAAAGTGTCAGAGCCTATTGTGGCTGGCTCTGGCGATTATGACGAATTCTGCGCCCGCTTCCCCTGGGATGAAACCGACGACCAATTGTCGGCCATCGAGGACATCTTCAATGATCTGGCCGCTGGCCATCCGATGGACCGCCTGATCTGTGGTGATGTGGGCTTTGGTAAGACCGAAGTGGCCCTGCGCGCGGCCTTTGTGGTCGCCATGACGGGCCGGCAAGTTGCAGTCGTTTGCCCCACGACTCTCTTGTCGCGCCAGCATTTCAAGACCTTTAGCGAGCGCTTCCGCGGCTGGCCGATCCGTGTGCGCCAATTGTCGCGTATGGTAGGCGCTAAGGAAACGGCTGAGACAAAGCGCGACCTCGCCGATGGCAAGATCGATATTGTGGTCGGTACACATGCCATCTTTGCCAAGGACCTGACGATCCGAGATCTGGGCCTTGTCATTGTTGATGAAGAGCAGCATTTCGGCGTGAAGCACAAAGAGCGCCTGAAAGAATTGCGCACCGACACCCACGTGCTGACGCTCTCGGCCACGCCTATCCCGCGTACCCTTCAATTGTCGCTGGCGGGCATCCGCGAAATGTCGATCATCGCAACCCCGCCGGTCGATCGCTTGGCGGTACGCACCTATGTGACCCCATGGGACCCGATCACGATCCGCGAAGCCTTATTGCGCGAGAAATATCGCGGTGGCCAAGCCTTCTTTGTCGCCCCACGGGTTGAGCATCTGGAAGATATTGAGCGCTTCATGAAGGAAATGGTGCCCGAAATGACCTATGCGGTGGCGCATGGTCAGATGAGCCCATCCCAAATGGAGCCGATTGTGACGGCCTTCTATGAAGGCGTCTATGATGTGCTGATCTCCACTACGATTGTGGAAAGCGGCCTTGATATTCCCCGCGCCAATACGCTGATCACTTGGCGTGCGGATATGTTTGGCCTCGCACAGATGTATCAATTGCGGGGCCGAGTCGGTCGCTCAAAGACCCGCGCTTATGCTTATCTGACGGTACCAGCGGAAAAGCCGATCACACCGAGCGCCGAAAAGCGCCTGAAAATCTTGCAATCGCTCGACAGCCTCGGCGCGGGCTTCCAACTGGCCAGCCATGATCTCGATATGCGTGGCGGTGGGAACCTCTTGGGCGAAGAGCAATCGGGCAATATTCGCGAAGTCGGTGTCGAGCTTTATCAGCAAATGCTGGAAGAGGCGGTCGCCAGCTTGCAAGATGGCGGCGAAGTTGTCTCAGCCCGGTCTTGGTCGCCCGCCATTAATCTGGGTGTCGCCGTTCTGATCCCAGAAGACTATGTGGCAGACCTCAATGTGCGCCTGTCGCTTTATCGCCGCTTGAGCGAGATGGAGAGTGATGCCGACCGCGACAGCTATGCCGCAGAATTGGCCGACCGTTTCGGCCCACTACCCGAAGAAGCACGGCAATTGATCCAGATTGCAGGCGTGAAGGCGCTATGTCGCAAAGCCCATATCGCCAAGCTTGATGCGGGGCCAAAGGGTGCGGTGCTGACCTTCCGCCCAGAATCGGCACCTGACCCCATGAAGCTGGTCGCCGCTGTACAAAAGCAGCCAGCCCTGTTTCGCCTGCGTCCAGACGGCAAGATGGTCGTCAATGGCGATTGGTCTACCCCTGAACAGCGCCTCAAAGGTGCCCGCCGCGCTGCGGCCTTCTTGGCTGCAGAAATGGGGTGAGGGGCGAGGGCAGCTATTTCGCCTAGGAAGCGCTTTGGTGCTAGCCCTGCCTTGCACCAAAGACGCAAAGGCAAGGATGTCCTTGCACGCGACGCAGTCAAGCCCCGTGCCCGCTGCGCGGGTCGCCCGAAGGGCAAGGGCTTGACGGCAGCTCGCGCAAGATAAGACACTGGAAACAGACTTGAATGCGGTCAGGGAAAGTCATTCAAGTCTTCCAAGTTTATATCTTTGGACTTTTTATGAAGCTATCTTTTATGAAGCTATTAAGCCCCCTCGCGGTTTTGATCCTTGTCTCTGGCTGTCAATCCATTGGACAAACGGACACATGTTCGTTGCCGCCCCAAGATACCAAACGCCTTCTTTCCCTCAATTTTGAAGAGTTTGACCAAGACCTCAAAGGTGGATGGCGGCCGTTTGGTGATCGGCGCGGCTGCGAGGCACGCAGCGCGCGACTGATTGAGGCCTACATAAGAAAGCACCGGAATGATATTCCTGCCAAACGCGTGGCGACTCTCAATTGGCACTTAGGGCAAATGTGGGCTTCTGCAGGTAACGCACGCAAAGCCATCGTCGCTTTTGAGGCAACAAAGCCAGAAGGTGGGGATGCCCAAAATTACTATGCGGACGCAACAATTGCCTTCTTGAAGCGCGATCGAAAAGCTTTTGACCAAGCTCGCGCCGGCTTGGCCGCTTTGCCGCCACCAAAGAATTGGGACAAAGCGGTGGCCGACTATGAGAAGCGGTTCAATATGCCAGGACCTGTATGGCCCATGAATTTAGATGTTGTCGATCGCTTGGGCGCTTGTTTTGATCAACCCTATTGGCTGGCTTACTCGGGGGCTTGTTTTAACGCCCTAGAGCCAACCACACCCGCAACTGCCCACAAGCCTTGAGTTTTGAGGGCATTGCTCCTACATGACCGCCATCACGCACGCGGGCTCGCGGCGCGCGAACCCTTTTTTATTCCTTTGGGGATGGGCTGGGGTCGTTCGTCCATCCGGCGCGGCTCTCACTCCGAGGCCGCTCCTGCTCGCGGAGGCTAGCCGGAAAAAGGATTGAAATACCATGGCAGTGCCAGAATTTACCATGCGCCAATTGCTCGAAGTGGGCGCACACTTTGGTCACCAGACCCACCGTTGGAACCCAAAGATGAAGCGTTTCATCTTTGGTGAGCGCGCCAACATCCATATTATTGACCTCAGCCAAACGGTGCCTCTGTTGCATCAGGCTTTGCTGCGCGTCCGTGACGTAACCGCAAAGGGTGGCCGCGTTTTGTTCGTTGGCACCAAGCGTCAAGCATCCGACCCTGTGGCCGCTGCTGCAAAGCGCTGCGCCCAATATTATGTCAACAGCCGTTGGCTGGGTGGCACGCTGACCAATTGGCAGACGATTTCGAAGTCGATTGCCCGCATGCGCGAAGTTGAAGCCATTGTGCAAGGCGACGCACCTGCAGGTTTGACCAAGAAAGAAATCCTGAACCTGACCCGCGAATATGAAAAGCTTGAGCGTTCGCTCGGCGGGATTCGCGACATGGGCGGTATTCCTGACTTGATGTTCGTGATCGACACCAACAAGGAAGCGATTGCGATCAAAGAAGCCAAGAAATTGGGTATCCCCGTCGCGGCGATGATCGACAGCAATTGCGATCCCGACGAAGTTGATTTCCCAATCCCAGGTAACGACGACGCTGCGCGTTCCATCCAATTGTTCTGCGACCTGATTGCAGATGCGGCTTTGGATGGCTTGGCCGAAGGTCAATCGTCGTCGGGCGTTGATTTGGGTGCCATGGAAAACCCAGTTGAGCCTGTTTTGGCTCAGATCACCGAAGAAGCTGTCGCAGAATCGGTTGATGGCGACGTCGAAGCTCCTGCTGAAGCTTAAAATTTCCCGCCTTGGTTTGTGCTGACACAGGCCAAGGCGGACCCCACAAACACTCTACCCTGGAGGCGATTATGGCCGAGATTACGGCTGCCCTCGTTAAGGATCTTCGCGAGAAGACCGGCGTCGGCATGATGGACTGCAAAAAAGCGCTGACCGAAAACAACGGTGACATCGAAGCATCGATTGACTGGTTGCGTGCAAAGGGCCTTTCGAAGGCTGCAAAGAAAGCTGACCGTGCGGCGGCTGAAGGCTTGGTTGGCGTTTATGTTGCGGGCAACACCGGTGTGTTGGTCGAGCTGAACGCCGAAACCGACTTCGTGTCGCGCAACGAGCAGTTCCAAGCAGCTGTCAGCGGCATCACCAAGCTGGCCCATGGCTTTGACGGCTTGGAAGCATTGGGTGCAGCACCTTCGCCAGCCGGTGAAGGCACTGTCAACGACTATGTGACCAATCTGATTGCCACTATTGGCGAGAACATGACCTTGCGCCGCATGGCCAAGGTCTCGGTCAACCAAGGCGTTGTGGCTTCTTACATCCACACCGCAACCGGTGAAGGCTTAGGCCGCATCGGCGTGTTGGTTGGTGTTGAAACCGCAGGCGACGCAGCTGTTGCCAATGACATCGGCCGCAAGGTTGCGATGCACATTGCTGCAACCGCCCCTCTGTCGCTGAAGACTGACGATCTCGACCCAGCCGTGGTTGAGCGCGAGCGTCAAGTTCTGACCGAGCAAGCCCGCGAAAGCGGCAAGTCGGATGATGTGATTGCCCGCATGATCGAAGGCCGGATCCGCAAGTTCTATGAAGAAGTCGTGCTCTTGCAGCAGCCATTCGTCATGAACCCAGATCAGACCGTCTCGGCTTTCGTTGCTGAAACGGCAAAAGCAGCTGGCATCAGCGCAGAAGTCACTGGCTTTGCGATGTTCAAGCTGGGCGATGGCGTTGAGAAAAAAGAAGATGATTTCGCCGCTGAAGTGGCCGCTCTGAGCGGTACCTAAGCCAAGAATTCGTCGTCTTTTGGCCGCGATTGCCGAATAGACGGAAGATAGCAAAGTGAAAGATGACACTTTGCTGACAAGAAACAGGGCGGCATGCTTGGCGTGCCGCCCTTGGTCTGTCAGAAGACCTGCCTGCATGCTTTCGGGCGAGTCATGTTAAGGCCTGTCGAAAGCTGGGAGACGCAGCCAAATGAATGAAGTAGCCAAGCCAAAGGACCAGAAACCGCGCCGGATCTTGCTCAAGATTTCGGGCGAGGCGCTGATGGGCGACGGTCAGTTTGGGATTGATCAAGAAACCTGTCTTGGATTTGCACGCGACGTGAAAGCGGCTCGCGATTCTGGCATTGAATTATGCTTGGTCATTGGTGGCGGTAACATCTTCCGCGGCATTTCAGGTGCCGCAAAGGGGATGGAGCGGGCTACCGCTGACTATATGGGCATGTTGGCCACCATCATGAACGCGCTGGCGCTGCAAGGGGCCTTGGAGAGCATAGGCGACCACACACGGGTGCAATCGGCCAGTCCTATGCAAACTGTCTGTGAGCCTTACATTCGTCGTCGTGCGATGCGCCAGATGGAAAAAGGCCGGATCGTAATTTTCGCGGCCGGTGTTGGCAGTCCGTTTTTTACGACTGATTCAGGTGCTGCTTTGCGCGCCGCTGAAATGGGCTGTGACGCTTTGTTGAAGGGGACAGGCGTTGACGGCGTCTATACAGCCGACCCCAAGACTGATCCTACTGCCACCCGCTATGACAAGCTGTCCTATACCGACGTCTTGGCAAAGAACCTCAAAGTGATGGATGCGTCTGCGGTCTCTATGATGCGCGACAGCAATATCCCCATTATCGTTTTCAACATTCGTCAACCCGGGCGCTTGGCCGAGGTGCTTGCTGGCACCGGAGTCTGCACCGTCATAACGGACAACTGAACCATGCCAACCTTTGATCTTCAAGACACCAAGCGCCGAATGGAAGGCGCGATTACCGCTTTGAAAAGCGATTTTCAGGGCCTGCGCACGGGCCGTGCCAACGTGAATTTGTTAGAACCGGTCATGGTGGAATCCTATGGTGCCATGGTGCCTTTAAACCAAGTTGGAGCCATTTCGTCTCCAGAGCCGCGCTTGCTGACGGTGACGGTTTGGGAGAAGTCCATGGTGAATGTGGTCGATAAGGCCATCCGCAATGCGGGTATCGGCCTCAATCCCGTGATCGACGGCATGACCCTGCGCGTGCCCATTCCACCCTTGAATGAAGAGCGCCGTCGCGAACTGGTGAAATTGTCAGGCAAATATGCCGAAGCTGCCCGCGTTGCCATCCGCAATGTGCGCCGCGACGCGATGGAGCAATTGAAGAAGTCTGAGAAAGACGGCGACATCAGCGAAGATCAGTTGAAGAAGCTTTCCACCCAAGTCCAAGAAGCCACCGACTCCTTCGTCAAGCAGGTCGATCAGACCGTTAAGACGAAGGAAGATGAGATCATGCAAGTCTAGGATGGCCGGGGCGCTCGCCGACTGGGCCGCAAAGGCCGCGCATCATCTTTCGCCGCGTGGCGGTGACGGTGAAGGCGCGCGTCCGCGCCATATTGCCATCATCATGGATGGAAATGGCCGTTGGGCGACCGCGCGGGGGATGCCGCGTGCCTTTGGTCATTCGGCGGGTGTACAAGCTTTACGCAATACAGTCGAAGCGGCTGGCGACCTCGGCATTGAAGTGCTGACCGTCTATGCCTTTTCGACGGAGAATTGGCGCAGGCCTGCTGATGAGATCGAAGCGCTGTTTGGGCTTTTACGTGGATTTATTCGCTCTGATTTGGCGCGCCTTGACCGGGCAGGGGTGCGTATCCGTGTTTTAGGTGAGCGCGAGGGTGTGCCAGCGGACATTCTGACATTGATGGATCAGGCTGAAAAGCAGACCGCAGACAACACAATCATGACGTTGGTCATCGCCTTCAATTATGGCGGCCAAGCAGAAATCGCACGCGCTGCCCAAGAGATCGCGCGCCAAGCCGCAGAAGGGCTGCTGGACCCTGCCACAATCGGGCCAGATACGATTGCCCAGTTTCTGCCAAGCCGCGACTGGCCAAACCCGGATCTCGTGATCCGCACAAGCGGTGAGCAGCGCCTGTCAAACTTCCTGATCTGGCAGTCGGCTTATGCAGAATTCCTAGTCTTTGACACGCTGTGGCCAGACTTCGGCCGGGCGCAATTGGAAGAAGCGTTACAGGTCTTTGCCAAACGAAACCGTCGTTACGGAGGCGTCTGACATTGAACCCAACGCCGGAGCATGACCCCAAGCAATCTGCCTTTTCAATTGGCTTAGCAGCCAACAAATTGGGGGGCGACCTGCGGGTCCGCTTTGTGTCGGCAGTGGTGATGGTGGTGCTCAGTGTCACTGGGGCTTGGATTGGCGGGATAGGCTGGGCACTTTTGGCCGCGACCATTATGGCAGCCCTTGCCTTCGAATGGGGCCGGATGATTGCTCCCAAGGCCGTTGACCTTGTTCCGAGGGCCTTGATTGCTGCCGTGTGTGGCCTGTGCTTTGTCCTGCTCCCACGAACCTATGAAGCTTTCGCAGCATTAGGTTTCTTTTTGACCTTGGTCCGTTCCCCGCGTGAGTTTGGGTATCTCGCCATGGCAGGGTCGATCTATTTGGCTTTGTCAGGCTGGGCGCTGGCGGGTTTACGCGGACAAGATGAGATTGGCCGCACGCTGATGTTCGGTCTGTTCGCGATTGTCTGGTCGACCGATTCCATGGCCTATCTGGTCGGCCGGGTTGTCGGCGGTCCGAAGCTTTTTCCCATTATTAGCCCGAATAAGACGTGGTCCGGCTCCATTGGTGGTACCTTAGCAGGCATTGCGGCAGGTCTCTTATATGGCTGGTTGTCAGGCACTAACCCCCTTGCTTGGGCTCTGGTGGGCTGGTTACTGGCAGTCGTCTCGCAGGGTGGCGACCTTTTAGAATCCCTGGCAAAGCGGCATTATGGCGTGAAGGATGCATCGGGTGTTATCCCAGGACATGGCGGGGTCTTGGACCGATTGGATGGGCATCTAGCCGCAGCTTTGGCCTTTGTGGCCATTTTGCTGGTTATTCCCGGTTTGCGCGCTATGCTCACATGAACATGACGAAATCTTTGACTATTTTAGGGGCCACGGGCTCTGTTGGCCAAGCTACATTGGATGTGGTGATCGAAGCCAATCTTCGTGCCCGTGCTGCTGGGCAGGGTGATGCGTATCGCGTGATCGCGCTCACCGCCAATCGCGATTGGGCAGGCCTCGCCGAACAAGCCATTCAGACCGGCGCAAGCTTTGTTGCCCTCGGCGATGCCCGCTTTGGCCCACAGCTGACAGAGG
>CALRLV020000043.1:0-12448 GCA_943368895.1 Ferrovibrio terrae | reverse complement strand
TCATCGACATGCGACGAATGGATCAGATCATATCGGTCAGTCCTGAAGACATGCTGGTGACGGTACAAGCTGGTGCGACTTGGGCCGCGCTACAGGCAGCCGTTGCCCCGCATGGCCTACGCACCCCGTTCTGGGGGCCGCTATCTGGCATAAGCTCTACCATTGGCGGCGGCCTGTCACAATTAAATGCTTTTTTTGGCGCTGGCATTTGGGGCACGACGTCGGAAAGCGTCACCTGCATCACCGTAGTGCTGGCGGACGGCAGCGTCTTGCGGACTGGCAGTGCGGGGACTACGGGCGGCAGCCCTTTCTTTAAACATTATGGACCAGACCTAACGGGCCTATTCTGCGGAGATTGCGGCGCGTTGGGCATCAAGGCGGAGATCACCTTGCGTCTGATCCCCGCCCCGGCACATGAGGCGCACTTAAGCTTTGCCATGCCAGATCTGGCCACAACGGCGCGCGCCACGGCCGCGCTTGCCCGTACCAATCTGGCCAGTGAAGTCTGTGCCTTTGATCCCAATCTGGCCAAAATCCGCATGCGGCGCGCCAGTTTGTTGCAGGACGTCAAGACCCTAGCAGCGGTCATTGGCGCTCAGAAAAATATGTTTGAAGGCGTCAAACAAGGGGCCAAAATGGCCTTGGCTGGGCGCGGCTTTATGGAAGATGCGGGCTATTCGTTGCACGTCATTACCGAGGGTGCATACCAAGCCCAAGTCGAGGATGCGGCCCGAACCTTACGTGACCTGATCAAGGGGCAAGGTGGCAGGGAGATAGAGAACACCATACCCAAGGCGATGCGCGCTGCACCCTTTACGCCGCTCAACAATATTCTGGGTCCAGACGGCGAGCGCTGGGTGCCCATTCACGGCATTGTTCCGCTGTCGCAAGGCGAGGCTTGTTGGCAGACGCTGGATGACTTGTTTGCCGCCTATGGCCGGGACTTTGAGGCGCGGGGCATGACGAGTGGCTATCTGGTGACCACCGTCAGCACCACTGGTTTTCTGATTGAACCTGTCTTCTTCTGGCCCGACGCCCGCTATGGCATACATGAGACGACGCTGGAGCCATCCTATCTGGCCAAAGTGCCGAAGCTCCCCGCCAATGCTGACAATGCGGCCTTGGTTGATGAAGTGCGCGGCAAGATCCTCGATATCTTCGAACGCTTTGGCGCAACACACTTCCAAATCGGCCGCACTTATCGGTTTGCGCAGACGCGTGAGCCGGTGACTTGGGCGCTTCTCAAGGCGATCAAGGCCCATCTTGATCCAGATCATCGCATGAACCCCGGGGTATTGGGCCTATGAGCACACGCGATTTAAACGTCAAAAATCCACGCACGGGCCAAGTCGATCTTACGATTGAGGCGGCAGACGAAAGCGCTGTTTGGGCCTTGGCATCACATGCTCGCGTCGCCCAGAAAGCTTGGAATGCATTGGGTCTTGAAGGCCGCGCCCAAGCGCTTTTGGCTCTACAGGCGGCGATCACCCGCCATTTTGAAGCCCTTCACGCCGCGCTGGCCGATGATACGGGGCGCGGCAAAATTGCCCGGCGTGAGATTGAAGGCGCTTTGGCAAGTCTGGGCGGGTGGGCTGCCCAAGCGCCGCATCTATTGCCGACGGCTTGGACCGATGGCCGCTTTGATCCGCGCATGGCACATGCGCCGCAATGGGTGCCCTATGCGTTGGTTGGGGTTATCAGCCCGTGGAATTTTCCGCTGACCCTATCGATGATCGATACCATCCCTGCCCTTTTGGCGGGATGCAGCGTCATCATCAAACCATCGGAAGTGACCCCACGTTTTGCAACGCCCTTGCGTGCAGCAATTGCTGAGGTCCCCGCCCTGGCGGGCGTGTTGCAATTGGTGTTGGGGGATGGGGGAACCGGCATCGCTTTGATCGATGCGGTGGATGCGATTTGCTTTACGGGCTCAGTCGCCACGGGCAAAAAAGTTGCTGTCCAAGCCGCAGGCAGGCTGATCCCAGCCTTCTTAGAACTGGGCGGCAAGGACCCATTGATCATCACAGAAACCGCAGACCTCGACCGAGCCGTTACCGCGGCTTTACGCGGATCGGTTTTGTCGACGGGGCAAGCGTGCCAGTCGATTGAGCGCATTTATGTCGCCCGCCCACTTTATGAGGATTTCGTCGCACGTTTAGTTGCGGCAGCCAAAGCGGCACGCCTCAATCAGCCCGACCGAAATGTGGGCGAAATTGGCCCGATGATCTTTAGCAAGCAGGCCGAGACCATCGCCATCCAATTGGCCGATGCGGTTGCCAAAGGCGCGAAGATTCTGACAGGTGGTGTGGTGGAGCATCATTTGGGCGGCGATTGGATCGCGCCAACGGTGGTGGTCGATGTTGACCACGACATGGCCCTCATGCGCGAGGAAACCTTTGGACCCATCATGCCTGTGATGGCCTTTGACACGGTCGAAGAGGCAATAGGTTTAGCCAATGATAGCGAGTATGGTCTATCGGCGGCCGTGATCGCCGGCACCTTAGCAGAGGCCGAAGCCATTGGTCGCCAAATTGAGGCGGGTGCCATCAGTTTGAATGATGCGGCTTTGACAAGCCAATTTTATGAAGCAGAAAAGCAGAGCTTTAAAGCCAGCGGCCTTGGCGGCTCTCGCATGGGGCCTGCTGGCTTCCAACGCTTCTGTCGTCGGAAAGCATTGATCGCCAATAGGGGTGACGTGACGCCCCTGAGTGCTTATTCTGAAGAAACTTAGAAGCGCCGTCACTCAAAAAAGGAAATACCCATGCAAGACCCCGTCGTCATCGTTGGTTTAGCCCGTACGCCCATGGGTGGGCTGTTGGGGGAGTTGAGCAGCTTCAGCGCCAATGAGCTGGGTGCGGTCGCAGTCAAGGCAGCGATGGCCGAGGCAGGCGTGGCTGGCGAAGATGTCGATTGGATCTTGATGGGCAATGTACTGCCTGCGGGCCAAGGCCAAGCTCCCGCCCGGCAAGCGGCATTGAAAGCGGGCCTACCTTTGAGCGTAGAGGCGACGACCCTGAACAAGATGTGCGGCTCTGGCATGCAGGCTACGATCATGGCGGCCAATGCCATCAAGGCGGGCGAAGCCAAAATTGTCATCGCAGGTGGGATGGAGAGCATGTCCAACGCCCCTCATTTGATGAAAACCCACCGGGTCGGCATGAAATATGGCCATGACCGCATTTTTGATCATATGGCGCTGGATGGCTTGGAAGATGCTTATGAAGGCAAGCCGATGGGCTTTTATGCCGATCAAGTCGCTGGCGAATATCAATTCACACGCGAGGCCCAAGATGCTTATGCGCTGGAGACTTTAAAGCGTGCGCAAGCAGCCACTGCTTCAGGGGCCTTTGCCCGCGAAATTGCGCCCGTCACCGTCAGTGGACGCGGCGGTGACACCGTGGTCGACCGCGACGAGTTGCCTGCAAAAGCCCGGCCAGACAAAATCCCCAGCTTGAAGCCAGCCTTCACGAAAGATGGCACGGTGACGGCGGCCAATGCGTCCGCGATTTCAGACGGCGCGTCTGCCCTCGTCCTGATGGCAAAATCTGAAGCGGAAGCGCGTGGCCTCAAGATATTGGCTGAGATTGTCTCGAGTGCCGCCCACGCGCACGAGCCTGCCTATTTCACCACCGCCCCGGTCAAAGCCATGCAAAAAGCCCTGACTAAGGCGGGCTGGTCGATGGCGGATGTTGATCTGGTCGAGATCAATGAAGCCTTCGCCATTGTGCCGATGATCGCCATGAAGGATTTGGGTATCCCCCATGAGAAGGTGAATGTGAATGGCGGGGCATGTGCTTTGGGTCATCCGATTGGCTCGTCTGGGTCGCGCATCATCGCGACTTTGATCGCGGCGATGGAAGCGCGCGGGGCCAAGCGCGGGCTAGCCAGCCTGTGCATTGGCGGGGGTGAAGCCACCGCCATCTGCCTTCAACGCACCTAAATCATCGAATATCTGGCGCATTGGCTAGACAGGGACGCAATTGCGCGTTGATATTTAGCCATGACTTGGCCGATGCGCTTTGGACTTTGTTTGGGCTTGGCCCTGATTGCGTGTTTAACGCCGCCCTTAGCGCTGCCTGTGCCCGCGATCGCCCAGACCTATGGCTATCAACCTGCCAATCCGCGTGCGGCACAAGAGCGGCGAGAGCGCGAGGCAGCCCAAAAGGGTAGCGTCATTGTCGCGGAACCCTATGGCCCAACGGAGAGTCTGCGGCAGGCCCGCGCCATGACCAGCGCACTGGGTCGCCTTAAGCCAGAGCGTAAAGGTGTGGTCGATGTTTATGTGGTCGCTATTGGCCTAGATAGCGACGGCGTGTTTGGTCGTGAGACGGCTGAAGCTGCCCGCGTGCTTGCCAGCCGCTATGATGCTGAGGGGCGCGTCATTGTGATGGCCAATGGCAGAGGTGCAGCCGGTTCTGCGACCGACCCAATTGTACCCGATGGCAACCCCGATCATTTGGCCCAGGCACTCGGCCATGTGGCCGAAGTCATGAACAAACAAGAAGACGTGCTTGCGCTGTTCATCACGACGCACGGCCATTGGAATACGGGTTTAAATTACCGCGATGGTGAGCGCGCGGGTGGCAATATCGCACCGGGACGCTTGGCCGCCCTCCTAAATGAAGCCGGCATTAAGAACCGCCTTGTCATCCTGTCAGCCTGCTTCTCTGGCATTTTTGTGCCAGCTTTACAGAATGAATCCACCATCACTCTGACGGCGGCATCGGCTGAAAAGCCTTCGTTCGGCTGTCGGGCTGAGAATGATTGGACGTTTTTTGGCGATGCTTTGATGAACCAAGCGCTTCGCCAGCCCGTGCCTTTGCCGGATGCCTTTGCACAGGCCCGTTCCTTGATCACAAAATGGGAAGTGGCGTCGAGGCTAGACCCATCAAATCCGCAAATTGATCTAGGCCCGCAAGCTATTGCTTGGATGGATAAGATTGATGCCAAGGTTCCTAAAGTGGCGGGGCACCCAAAGGGCATGCCAGCCTTTGGGGCTCCATCGCCCCCGCCAGAGCGGCCAAAGCCTGCGCCGCTTCTGACCAAGCCTTAAGCGCGCGCAATCGGGCCAATCACCCAGCTATCGCCGTCTGACCGAACCGGCACGGGCGTTAAGCCCCGTCCTTGGCCTGGCCCACCTAAACAAGTACCCGTTTTGGGATCAAAGACAGCCATGTGCGCCGCGCAGATTAGGCCGCCGGTCTCGCTGGTCAGGAACCTGCCGTCAAATGTGTCTAGAGGCCAACCCGCATGTGGGCAACGGTTCTCAAATGCAGTGACCTCATCCCCGCGCCGGATAATCAATAGTCGCCGCTGGGCGCGGCCTTCCATGACGTCCAGACCGAGGATTTGACCATCTGTTAGGTCCAATTTTCGCAACGTCGCTAACGGCGGATTAAGTGTCTCTGCGCTAAGGATATTGCTTGTCGGCACAGTCACAAAAGAGTCTGTGCAAGAGGAAGCGTCATGTTGAACGACATTATGAGTTTGCCCTTCGTCCACTCGGCCGTCTGGCTCTTGATTTGTGCCTGTCTGTTCGGCTTCCTGCAAAGTATCTTCCCTCTCGATCCAACTCCGCGCCCAATCCGTCGCGATATCTGGATGGATATTGGCTATTGGATGCTTGGTCCCGTCGTTTACGGGTCACTCGGCGCTTCTTTGATTGCGGGTGGCTATTATATCCTGTTCGCCGGCAATATGGACGCGGCGATTGAATGGAGCAAGACGGGAGCGTCTTGGCTGGCGGATTGGCCTTTGTGGTTGCAGGCCATCGGCGTACTCATTGTCACCGATATCTCACTCTATTGGACGCACCGCCTGTTTCACAGCAATGCGCTGTGGCGCTATCATGCTATCCATCATGCGCCTGAGACGCTTGATTGGCTGCATTCGGTGCGCTTCCATCCGATTAACTTGATTTTCCACAGCCTCTTCGCCAATGCGCTTGCCTTGTGGATTGGCTTCCCGCCCATAGCGGTCGCTGCGCTCGCGCCCTTCAATATTCTCTATTCTACGATGGTCCACGCCAATTTGAACTGGACGTTCGGGCCCTTGCGCCATGTTTTTGCAAGCCCGGTTTTTCACCGTTGGCACCATACGGGCGCTGACGAAGGTGGGTCGAAGAACTTCGCTGCGACCTTCTCTTTCTTG
The DNA here is from genome assembly GCA_943368895.1 of Ferrovibrio terrae. GTDB lineage: Bacteria > Pseudomonadota > Alphaproteobacteria > Caulobacterales > Aquidulcibacteraceae > Aquidulcibacter. The sequence continues at coordinate 6,298 of CALRLV020000043.1, read as the reverse complement.
GATCACATGTTTGGCACCTTCTATATGCCAAAGGATGAGAAGCCGATGAATTTAGGTCTGACAGATCGGGACATGCCACCCAATCTACTTGGACAATGGCTCTATCCCTTCATGCCGTCTGAACCGCAACAGGCAGAGGCCGCGCCAGTTAAGCCTACGACCGTCCAATAAGACGCTGCGCCATGCGGTCGGCTACGACGTCTGGTGTTAGGCCTTCATCGGCAGCCTCTTCGAAGATTTGCTCAAGCGTCTTCGGGATGCGGTTGATGTGCTCGACTACTTTGGCCGGATCATACGTGCCTGAAACCTCATAGGACACATTGATGATGCCGCCTGCATTGACGACATAGTCAGGTGCATAAAGGATTCCGCGCTCTGCCAATGCAAGGCCATGGCGCGGCTCTGCCAGTTGATTATTGGCTGCGCCGCAGACGATCTTGGTCCGCAGATTTGGGATATTCGCGTCATTCAGGATGGCTCCGAGCGCGCACGGGGCCAAGACATCGACATCTGCAAACAAGATGTCGGAAACGCTGACCACTTGCCCGCCCGCCGCCGCCGCCGCTGCTTGCGCGCGCCCAGCGTCCATATCCGCGATCAAGACTTCCGCGCCCTCTAGGCCCAATTGCCGGGCAAGGTCCGCCCCGACCGCCCCCGCACCTTGCACCGCGACACGGACACCGCGCAGATCATCGCGACCCATAAAGCGCCGCACACAGGTTTTAATGGAGAGCAGCACGCCAAGCGCCGTCATCGGTGAGGGTTCGCCGCCAAAGCCCGCCTTTGGGTCGCGGCCGAACACGTGACTGGTCTCCAGCGCGATCATTTCCATATCGGCCAAAGTCATGCCGACATCCTCAGCCGCTAGATATCGACCGGACAGGCCTTGAATGGCCCGGCCCAGAGCCTGCAGCAATTGTGGTGTCTTATCTGCTTTGGGATTGCCAATCAGAACAGCTTTGCCGCCACCCAATGGGATGCCCGCCAGTGCATTCTTATAGCTCATGCCTCGTGACAGCCGCAGCACGTCAGTCAGCGCATCATCCATATTGGCGTAATTGGCCATGCGGACACCGCCGGCAGCTGGGCCCAGAAATGTGTTGTGAATGCCGATAATCGCGCGCAGTCCGGTTTGAAGATCATGGGCAAAGACAATTTGCTCATGATGGTCGAACTCAACATGGTCAAACACTGCGGACATCACTTTTCGCCTCTTCTGGATGCGCTCATTCGCACGTACCTACCCCCAAAAACCTAATCACCACGCTGTGGCGCGACACAGAGGAAACGGGGCAGGGGCGTGGCGCTGCGCGCGGCTTTCGACTACATCTGAATCTTGGAAGCAACCTTAGTCTGCACTTTCGGCGGTATTTTTGTGAAGGAAGATCAAGATGATCGCAAATCTGATTTTTGATCGCGAAACCCAGCAAGCCCTCGATGCTGTTGTTACCGATCGCGCGATCTGGCAAGCGAGACTTGAGGATTGGTGCAGCATCAATACGGGCTCTCGCAATCTTGAGGGGCTGCAGGCATTTTTAAGCAAGCTCGAAGAGGCCTTTAAAGTTCTACCTGGCACCTGCGCGCGGCGCCCCCTCCAGCCAGAGGCGATCATCAATGCTCAGGGCCAAGAGGCAGAGTACGCCTTGAGTGATTCCTTGCATGTCATTGTCCGGCCTGAGGCACCGATCAAATTGGTGCTGACTGGCCATTATGACACGGTCTTCCCGGCGCAATCGAGTTTTCAGACCGTGCGCGAGACAGAGCCTGGTGTGGTGAACGGACCGGGCGTTGCGGACATGAAAGGCGGCTTATGGGTGATGCTGGAGGCGTTGAAGGCATTTGAAACGCTGCCTTTCGCGTCGCAGATTGGCTATGAAGTCCTACTCAGTCCCGATGAGGAAATCGGCTCGCCCGGTTCTGCCGCTTTGCTGCACGAAATTGGTGCGCGTAGCGATGTTGGTCTGACCTACGAGCCCGCACTTGCTGATGGCTCGATGTCGGGCGGGCGCAAGGGTTCGGGCAATTTCTCACTCACGATACACGGCAAAGCCGCCCATGTCGGACGAGCCCATCATGAAGGACGGTCGGCGATCGCTGCGGCGGCTCGCTTTGTTGCAGGCTTGGAAGCGCTGAACGGCAAAACCACTGGCGTGACCTTCAATACTGGTCGGGTCGATGGCGGCGGACCGAATAATGTGGTGCCAGACCTTGCAATCGTCCGCTTCAATGTGCGCGTCCCCGATGCAGATGCTGCGACTTGGGCGCAAAGCGAAGTGGAGGCCTTAATCGGCCAATATCTGTCTGGTGGTGGCATCCACGCTCACCTTTATGGCGGTTTCAGCCGCCCGCCCAAACCGCGCACGCCTGCCCAAGAATTGGTGTTCGCCCAAGTTGCTGCCGCTGGCAAAGCGGTGGGGCTAGAGCTTGTCTACAAGGATACCGGTGGTGTCTGTGAGGGCAATAATCTCGCCGCGTCGGGTTGTGCCAATGTAGATACACTTGGTCCGCGAGGCGGATTGATCCATTCCGATCAGGAATTTGCCATTCTTGACAGCTTTCCAGAGCGCATCAGGCTGTCTTTGGCCATTTTGGTAGGCTATGCCACCGGGCAATTGGATGCCAAAGCCCCACGTCGCTTGCTGGCACAGGAATTGGGAACAAATCCATGCTCGTAGTTCGACCCGCGCGTTTAGATGATTTTGACGCCTTTATGGGCTTTGCCCGTCGATCTGGTCCGGGCTTTACAAGCCTGCCGGAAGACGAGGCCCTGTTGGCGAAGCGGCTAGAGAAAAGCCTCGCCACCTTCTCCTCAGAAGCACCGAAGCCAGACGGCGATGGCGGAATCTATCTGTTGATGATCGAAAGCGTCAAAGGCGGAAAGCCCTTTGGCTGTGCAGCAGTGAAGACCAATATCGGCCGCGACGTGCCGTTCTTCAATTATCGCATCGTCACCTATGGACAGGCTTCCAAGGCGGCCAACCGCCGATTTGAGATGCGGGCTCTGACCATGGTGAATGACTATACGGGCTGCACAGAAGTCGGCACCTTGTTCCTCGAGCCAGAGCGCCGGGGCGATGGTGCCGGTAAATTGTTGAGTCTGTCGCGCTTTATGCTGATGGCCGGTTCGCCAACCCGCTTTCACGGGACGGTGGTGAGTGAGCTGCGCGGTGTCGTGCATTTGGATGGACGTTCTCCCTTCTGGGAAGTGGTGGGCCGTCCCTTTTATCGAATGGACTTTGATGAGGCGGATAATTTATCGGCCACCAGCGACAACCAATTCATCATAGACTTGTCGCCCAAGCACGCCATTTATGTTGACCTACTGCCCGATAGTGCGCGTGGTGCGATTGGCGAAACCCATCCAGATGGAGCTCCCGCGCGGCGCTTGTTAGAGCGCGAAGGCCTGCGCTTTGAAGGGGTGATTGATATCTTTGACGGCGGCCCACTTTTGGCCACACGCATCGAAGATACACGCACAGTTCGCGATTCCCTCGCTCTACCATTCGTGGCCGGTGATGCCCATGGGGAAGAACGGGCGATGTTGTCGAATGGACGGGTTGACGGATTTCGCTGCACCTTGGTGCCAGCCCGTATCACGCCTGACGCGGTTGTCGTGGCCCCGCAGGTATTGGAAGCTTTAGAAATGGAAGACGGCCAGATCGGTCGCGTGCGGAGTTTTGATGTCTAACCAGTCACACGGTGGCCTGTATCTCAACGGGTCTTGGCAAGCCGGGCTTGGGCCCCATTTTACCTCGGTCGATCCCGCTAGCGACGAAGTGGTGTTTGCCGCCCAAGCTGCAACAGGGGCTCAAGTTGAGCAGGCTGTGGCCGCGGCCCGCGCCGCTTTCCCGGCTTGGGCCAAGACGTCGCGCGCTGAACGCATCGCAATCCTGGAAGCCTATAGCCGGGCGCTACAGGCCAAAGGCCCAGCCATCGCCGAAGCTATCTCGCGGGATATGGGCAAAGCATTGTGGGAATCGACGGCTGAAGTCGGTGCCATGGTCGGTAAAATTGCGATCTCTGTGCGCGCCTATGAAGAGCGGACAGGGGTCAAGAGCGAGGCAGCAGCCTTTGGTCGCACCGCGCTAGACCACCGCCCATGGGGCGTGATGGCCGTGCTCGGCCCATTCAACTTCCCTGGTCATTTGCCCAATGGCCACATTGTGCCAGCGCTTTTGGCTGGCAATACGGTCGTGTTTAAGCCCTCAGAGCTTGCACCATCGGTGGCTGTCTTGATGGTGCAAGCGTTTGAAGAAGCGGGTCTACCCCCTGGCGTCCTCAATGTCGTGATGGGCGCGCGCGATACGGGTGCTGCCCTTTTGGCCGCTCAAGGGATTGATGGCGTCTTGTTTACCGGTTCTGCCACCACAGGCACAGCCATCCACCGCATGTTTGGTGGTCGCCCTGAAGTTATTCTCGCGCTTGAAATGGGCGGCAACAATCCGCTGATCATTTGGGACCCGGCTGAGATTGAAGCGGCAGCAGACCTCATCGTCCATTCTGCTTTCATCACCAGCGGTCAACGCTGTTCGTGCGCGCGCCGCCTGATCCTGCCGGAGGGCCGCTTTGGCGATCAGGTGTTGGAGGCAACACAGGCCCGCATCGAGCGTATGGTCTTAGCACCGTGGAATGCAGAGACTGCACCCTTTATAGGACCCGTCATTCACGCTGGCCAGGCAACACGCGTCGGCCATTTTGAAGCTGAGTTACAAGCGCTGGGCGGCAAGTCTCTCGTTAAGGCCCAGATTGGGGTTGAAGGCCCAGCCTTTGTGCGTCCGGGCATGATCGATATGACGCATGCCAAGGAAGCCGAGGATGAGGAATTGTTCGCGCCCTTCGCCCAAGTGTTTCGCGTGAAGACGTTTGAACAGGCCATCCAGCGGGCCAATGCCACGCGCTTTGGTCTCTCTTCCGGACTGGTGAGTGATGATGCCGCCTTGTGGGAGCAAGCGACACTTAATCTGCGTGCGGGCCTGATCAATTGGAACCGACCAACGACTGGCGCGTCTTCCGCTTTGCCGTTTGGCGGACCAGGTCTTTCAGGCGATGGCCGCCCAAGCGCCTATTATGCAGCTGATTATTGTGCCTTCCCCGTTGCCAAGCAGGAAGCCGACCGGGCGGAACGTCTCAGCGCGCCTGGTCTTTAAGTGAAACGGAAACTGATTATGAAATCGCGTATTCTAAGAGCTGCTTTCACGTGGAGCCTCTTGGCCTTGGCAAGCCCAGCCCTTGCTCAGCCCGCCTCTGAACCCACCCCGGCCGGATCGGCGGTATCGCTTGTCGAGCGCATTTCGATGGAGGAAGTCAGTCAAGAAATGGCGCGACGCATCTCTGCATTACCGGGCGTTCGCGGGGTGGAGCGCATGGATGGGTTAGTCAATGGCTTGCGGGTCATCACCCACTCGGAAGTCAACGTCCGCCTCGATACCTTGCAGGCGCGCGTTAACCTACCCGATGCCAATCCAGAGGCGGAATATAGCCGCTTTGAAAATAATGTCCGCAACCTGTTAGAGCGCCAGGACCCCTTCAAGCTTGAGCAATTGCGCGTGGTGATCCGCACAACCGAGGCGATTAATACGTTTGAAGAGCAGACGGCTGCCCTTGGTCAGCGAAACTTTGTTGTGCGGCGTCCCTTTTCTGAAGGCCTCGAAGAAGTTCTCGTGGGCGATACGCCGACAACGATTGCCCTCATGCCAGTTGGCCGACTGAGTGACCTACAATTAGGTGCCACTCAAGCGTTTGATCGCGCTCGGGCCAATACGTTGAAGGAACTCACTGGCGTGAAATGGACCGTCAATGACGGTCTGTTGGAAGCCGACCCGGACCAGCCTTATGCAACAAGCCTCTTGGCCCTCGACCAAGTCTGGACCACGATCCAGAAGCAATTGGGTGGCCCTTTGGCGGTCGCTGTGCCCACCCGCGATACATTGGTGGTAGGACGTGCTGATCGCGCCCGCGATATGACGCGTCTGGCCACGATTGCGGCCAGTGGTGCCGACAATACGGGCAGGTTGTCCGGTCGGGTATTGGTCCGCCAAGGAGCCATTTGGGTCGCCCGCTAGAGGCCTTCACGTAAATGGTGTGAGTCTTGCTTTTGTTTCTCGAAGACGGGACGCCCTCCCAGATTGGGACGGCTTGCACCTGCGCGTGGGGCGGAAGCAAACATGGATCAATCCAAGAACCAGACAAGCGAGCGTTTTCAGTGGGAGACTGGCAATCTCGCATTGACGTGGCTTCAATTGCACTTGCGCCCCGGTATGCATACGTTGGAAACGGGCTGTGGTCAGTCCACTTTGGC
>CALRLV020000042.1:0-12467 GCA_943368895.1 Ferrovibrio terrae | reverse complement strand
CGAAGTCGTCTCCGATGCCGTCCTGCACTATCTCAACCGCCTGTCTGATTTGTTGTTTGTGGCGGGCCGTCGCGCCAATGCCAATGGCGCTGAAGATGTGAAATGGGTGCCGGGCCTGACCCGTTAAGCAAAGGGCGTTTCGAAGGCCCTACCTGGTACCATCTTCGACGATTTTGAACTCAATCCGGCGGTTTTTGGCGTCGGCCTCCGCATTGCCGCCCGCATCCTTAGGCTGGGTCTCGCCATAACCGGACACGCCCAACAGGCTCGCAGGAACCGACTTGGACACCAGATAATCCGCGACCGACTGCGCGCGCCGCTCTGACAGCGCTTGGTTAGCGGTAGCGTCGCCGCGCGCATCCGTATGCCCGCCCAATTCCACACGATAGGTCTCGCAGCGCTTGGCTACTGCTGCCAAAGCGTCCAGCAAAGGCTTAGACTCGTCAGCTAGCACTGCGCTGCCAGAACCAAAATTGATCACGCGCCCGTCGAGCAACGTGTCATAGGCGGTCTGGCACGCTTTGGCATTCGGGGTGGCCCCCATGGTGGAGGCCGCATCCGGCGCGTCAGCCATGGCTTGGCCACCTAAGGTGATGGCATTTTCCAGTGCGAGGACAACGCCAACATGGCTTGGATCGCTCAAGACAGCCTGCTTTACGACCTCAAAAGCCCGCGCTCGGTCGTCTGCCTTGTCGGTGTCGCCTGTGACAGTCAGAACCCCAGACTTAAACTTTACTCCAGCAAAGGACAGCTTTTCTTTGTCCAGAGCTAGACGCGCAACGTCAAGCCAGTCGGTCTTTTTCGGGGCTTGCGCATTGACAGGCTTGTCCGACGTTGCGGGCTTAAGAGGACCGGTGAGTGAAAGGCCTGTAGCGGCTAGTGCGGCGACTATCGCAATAGCCACACCTGTTCCCGAAGCAAGGGCTTTCCGGCGACGCTGCGACTTTTCGCTCATGGCGCAAACTTTCTATGATCAGCACGCGTTTAGCGGCTCAAAGCAGGACCTAAAGCATTTGTCTAACCCTGCTCTTTCCCAGTGTCACCTTGATTCCTGTATCAAAACACCGTGTGATGAGGCAGATGGCAGAGCGATATATCAGGCAGATTGATTGCCGCCTGCGTCATGTCGCGATAAACACCGCCTCCAACTTTTCTCCCACCGGGCTTCACGATGACCGAAACCAAACAAAATGCGCCGAGCCGTCCGCTTGCTCGCTCGCCGCGCGGCTTTATCGACCGACGGGCAGATGCCTTATTGGCAGAGCGCAGCGTCGTGGAAAAAGTCCTGCAGGTCTATGAATCCTGGGGTTATGAGCGGCTAGAAACGCCCAGTTTTGAATATGCCGATGCGCTGGGCAAATTCCTGCCCGACCAAGATCGTCCCAATGAAGGTGTGTTTGCACTCGAAGATGATGACGGCCAATGGATGAGCTTGCGCTATGATTTGACCGCGCCTTTGGCTCGCTTTGCGGCACAAAATTGGGATAGCCTGCCCAAGCCCTTCCGGCGCTGTGCCGCAGGGCCTGTTTGGCGGAATGAAAAGCCGGGCCCCGGCCGCTACCGCGAATTCTGGCAGTGTGACGCCGACTGCGTCGGTTCTGCCCGCCCTGAAGCCGATGCGGAAGCGATTGCCATGGGCGCAGCTGCCGTCGAAGCCGCTGGCGTGCCGCGCGGGCTTTATGTCGTCAATGTCTCAAATCGCAAATTGCTCGACGGGCTCCTTGCTAAGATCGGTGTAGATGTCGCCGATACGGCCACCCGTCTCGGTGTACTCCGTGCCGTCGACAAGCTGGATCGCTTGGGCCCTGAAGGGGTGGAGCTTTTGCTAGGTGCAGGTCGCAAAGATGAATCCGGCGACTTCACCAAAGGTGCAGGTCTTGGGTCCAATGCCATTGCGCAAGTCATGGCCTTTACCTCCACCCGCAAAGCCACACGGCTTGAAACCTTGACTGCCCTTGATGCGGTGGTGGGCGATACTGTGCTTGGGGCAGAAGGTGTAGCAGAGCTTGGGGCGATTGACGCAACCTTGCGCGCGCTCGATATTCTCGAAGATCGCGCCTTCTTTGACCCCGCGATTGTGCGCGGCCTCGAATATTATACAGGCCCCGTGTTTGAAGCCGAACTTTTGACCGAGACCTTGGACGAGAAGGGCAATAAGGTCCGTTTTGGCTCCATCGGTTCGGGTGGGCGCTATGATGACCTCGTCATGCGTTTCCGGGGTGAGCGGGCACCCGCCACTGGGTTCTCGCTGGGTGTGTCCCGCCTTGTCGCGGCTTTGTCAGCATCGGGTCGCCCGCCCGAAGCGGCACAAGGCCCGGTCGTTATCCTCGCCCTCGATGGCGATGCGATGGCGGGCTATATGCAAATGGCAAGTGAACTTCGCGCCGCAGGCATTGCTGCAGAGGTCTATCTTGGAAGCTCCGGCATGAAGGCGCAGATGAAATATGCCGATCGTCGCAAGGCCCCAATCGTGGTGATGGAAGGCAGCCAAGAACGCGAGGCGGGCAAAGTCACGCTGAAAGACCTCAATTTGGGTGCGCAATTGGCCCAATCGATTGAGTCGAACGAAGCTTGGCGGCGCGAGCGTCCTGCCCAAGTCGAAGTGCCACGCGCGCAATTAGTAGAAGCCGTGCAGGACATGCTGAAGCCATGAACCAAGAGGCTGGTCCCAAAATGCAGGCCGCTTGGGCTGCTTTGAAGGCCCGGGGTGGGCAAGAGGTGGCTTTGCCGACCTTATTGCCAGCTGCTTTAGTGCTGGAATTGGCTGGCGAAGATGTGCGCCCGCGCCTTTATTTTGCCTCTGGGCCGGACGGGGCCGAATTATGCTTGCGCGCCGACCTAACCATTCCAGCCGCTCTGTATTATGCCCAAAATGCCAGTGACGATGACGAGCCGGCCGCGTGGGTTTGCGAGGGCAAGGTATTTCGTGCGCCAAAGCAAGGTGAAAATCGCGCCCCTGAATTCGTCCAAATCGGCCTCGAACGCTTTGGCGATGCCGACCGGATTGAAGCCGATGTGACCGTCTTCCTTGCGGCTTGGGAAGCCTGCCAAGCGGCGGGCGAGCGCAATCTTTATGTCCGCCTGTGTGATGGTGGCCTCTTGCCCCACATCATCGCTAAGGCCGACCTCCCCGATCCTTGGAACAGCGCGTTAGGCGAAGTGGCCAGCCATCAGAGTGCGCTCAAGCGCGTACTGGCCCAAGCCAGCGGCACCGCGCCAAGCCGCCAGATTAGTGCGCTGGAACGCACGATTGCCGAACTCGACCCCGAACGCGCCCGCAGCACGGTCGCCGAAGTCCTAACGCTGGCCAATCTATCGCTGCCCGGCAACCGGCAGTTAAGCCATGTCGCAGACCGCTTAGCGGCACGGGCCAAGCGCGCCATCGCCAAGCCACTTGCGCCCGAATTGGCTGAGACTTTGACCAAGCTCATTCACCTCAGCAGCCAAGGCTCGCTGACGGCAAGTTTGGATGAATGCGTCACCTTGGCTGAAAAGCTGGGCGTCGATCTTATGGACTGGCGCCAAGCCTGGACCTTGCGGCTAGACCGGATCCAACAAGACGCACCCGAGGCCTTAGCCCACGCCCATTTTGAAGCCCTAAGCCCGGAAGCCTTTGATTATTATGATGGCATGGCGTTTGACTTTGCCACCGACCCCAGTTTTGCGCGGCCAGTGGCGACGGGTGGGCGCTATGACACTTTGGTGGGCGAGATATCATCAGGTGCCCGACAAGCCCGTGCCGTTGGCTGTGTGATCCGCCCTGCGCGATTTGGAGGGCAATGAGATGGCGAGTTTGATCTTGGCCGTACCCTCCAAAGGGCGCTTGAAAGAACAATGTGAGGCTTGGTTTGCCAAGAAAGGCCTCGTCCTACGCCAAACGGGCGGCGAACGCGGCTATAGTGCGACGCTGGACGGGTTTGACGATATCCAAATCCGCTTGGCCTCTGCCAGTGAAATCGGCAAAGCCTTGTTGGCGGGGGATATTCATCTGGGCATCACTGGGGAAGACATCGTGCGCGAAGCCGCTAGTGATGTGGATGCGCGCCTAAGCATCGAAGCCCGCCTAGGTTTTGGTCGGGCGGATGTTGTGGTGGCGGTGCCCAATGGCTGGATCGATGTCGAGACCATGGCAGACCTCGCCGAAGTCGCCACCGATATGCGCCGTCAAACCGGGCGACGTTTCCGCATCGCGACGAAATTTACCCGCCTGACCGCACAATTCATGCGCGACCATCATGTCGCCGATCACCGCATCGTCGATAGCGCTGGCGCAACAGAAGGCGCACCCGCAGCCGGCATTGCCGAAGCCATCGTCGACATCACCACATCGGGGGCGACGTTGACCGCAAATGCCCTGAAAATCCTTGATGACGGCGTGATTTTGAAAAGCGAATCCTGCTTGATGCGGTCCAAGCTTGCCGATTGGAACGAAGCGACAAACGCCACCGCTGCAAAGCTCTTTACTAGGTTGGGCTTGGCTTAGACATGCGCTTCGCGTCGTGTGGTGCATTCCAAAGGAATGCACCACCTCAAGCGGTGCGGTCTTGGAAAACTTTCTCACTTGGACAGCCTTTGCCGCAGGCTCTGCCTAGGCAAAGGCCGTGTTCGAGTTTGAGCGCGCAAGATGGGGCGTCAAGGGGTTTATCGACTTCGTCGACGCGCGAAGCGCGCCCCTTGACCCCCCAGCTTGCGCAGGAAGAATTGTTCGGCGGCTCTGATGCGAGCGAAGCGAGGCTTAGAGCCGTTTTAAGTCAAAAAGCTTTCAAATTTGGCTTGATCTTGGTGCATTCCTGCCGGAATGCACCCTTAGCCGTCCGCCCTCGGATGTCTTGCAGGCAAAGGTGTGGGCAGCACGGTAGAAGTGGCGCGGGCGACGAGCTTGCCGTCGGCATCAAACAAGTCGGCCTCTAAAAACGCGGCCTTATTGCCCCATTTCACAACGCGGCCTTCAGCTTCCACCGGGCCAGCTGGGCAGGGGCGCAGGAAAGTGGTTTTCAGTTCTAAAGTCGGGACTGCATAGGCCATTTGCCCGGCCACAATGCCCGCAATCGCCATGGCCTCATCCAGCATCGCCGTGACAAAGCCACCTTGCAGCGCGCCGCGCGGATTGCACCACGCCGCTTGGCCGACCATCTTAATCCGCACCCGGCCAGCAGCCTGATCAATCGACAAGACTTCAAGGCCCAGCGTGTCAGAGCAGGCGGGGCGGGATTTGGCTTGGGTGAATTTTGCCAGAACTTCCGCGTCGGTGCGGGCCGGGCTAGCCTCTACGCTCACTTCTTACGCCGGAACGCGTCGAGGCTGACAACAGCGCCAGTGCTGGGCGTTTTGACGACCGTGTCTTCAACTTCGGACTCCAACACATCGTCGTCCATATCGGCATCTGGCGAGAGATCATCGACCACGTCAAACGGCAAAGCAAAGCGCACGGAGGGGTCGTAAAAACGGGTGATCGCCGCAAAGGGAATCACGATGCGCTGTGGCACACCACCAAAATGAAGGGTAATGGCAAACCAGTCATCGCGCACTTCCAGACCTTCATATTGGTGCTGGATCACGATGGTCATCTCGTCAGGATATTTTGATGCCAAATATTGTGCAACTTGCACGCCGCGCGCACGGGTGCGGAAGCTGATGTAAAAATGGTGGTCAGCAGGCAGGCCCGTCAAGGCAACTTTGATGGCATCGCGTACGACACCACGCAAGGCATCTTGGGTTAGCTTTGCATAGCCGATGAGGTCTTCCGACATCGGGCCCGTCTCCTGCTTTGGCCATTTCTGGCGTGAATGAGTTGAGTCGCTTCTTAATCCTGCTTTGGCTCGCGCGCAATCAACTTCGGTGTCCAAGCGAACCAAGGCACCCAATCGGCGAGTAGTCTAGATGCCTCCGATGATAGAGGTCGAGAGAGGCTTTTGGCGCTTCAGAAAAAAGGGGGTGCGGCTGATTTTTAGAAAGAAAAGTGGAGGGGGTTGCTGTTGCCGGGCCCCCCTCCGTGCCCCGCCTTCGGCCGAAGCCTTGGGACTTAGTCGGATGTCAATCAGACCGCATTACGCAGCCAAACGGACTTCCTGTGCAAAGTTATCGTTTGCATTTGTGAAAATGGGCGGTTGACGAAGCCCACGCGGGTAAAAGTAACGTCTTTACACATCCGTCGATCCTGATCGGCCCCACACTCGCGTCGATACACGCAGAGATTTGGTGGAGCCGCGGGGAATCGCACCCCGGTCCGGCCTGCTTATTTCACGCACGTTTATCACCATAGTCCGGCGAACCGGACGCCTCTAATATAGGCCCTCTTTGAGGGGATGGGAAGGGCGACGTCTGATGCAACAATTATTCCCGCTTCAGCCACGCCAAGAGATCGCGACAAACCCGCGCAGGGTCTTCCAGCTCTGGCGTGTGGCCGAGGTCTGGATAGCTGATATAATCAACGCGATCAGCGAGATGGCGTGATCTTTCCGCATTTTCCGCCGGGTGGCTTTTGTCAGCTTCGCCCCAAAACGCCAATAGAGGCTGCTTTGGTTTATCGAGGCGGATCGAAGGATCCATATAAAGCTGATAGGCGCTGGCAAGCGACCACATAGCCCCATGCTCAAACGACCGGCAGGCGCACGCGACAAGCTCGTCCAGCATTTCTTTGCGGCCAACCGACAGGCGATACCAGTCTGGCATGCGTTTGGGGGCCAGCTGCTTCATCACCCATTGGCCGAAGAAAGGGCGGGCCAAGATACCCTTCGGGTCACGCCCGGCTTTCCACGCGGCAAAGGCGGCCACATCGCCCGCCTGCAACAGCGCCAGGCGCGAGACAAGTTCGGGCCGGCGACACGCCAAATCAATCGCACACAGGCTTGCCACGCAGGAAAAGGCCAGAATCGCGCCATCGCCTGCGACATCTTTCAAAAAGCGGGCGACGTCATCATTGGTCTGGTAAAAGTCAAAGCGATAGCTTGGATCAACCGCACTAAAGCCCATAGCGGGCAGTTCGAAGATGATGACGCGGAAATGCGGGCTAAAGGCGTCCAACAGCGCATCATAATTTTCTAAGGTCATCGGCGGGTCAGCGGAGAAGACCAATGTAGGACCGCTTCCCCGCAGTCGATAGCGATATTGAGTCAGTGGCGTCGTATAAAAGCCTATCTCGGACGAGGTACAGGCCGCCCATCCAGCCCTAAAGGTGGCCATCTTGCGACGGCCACCCCAAGTATCGAGTTTGGTTCCAAGTTCGCGAATTGCTTTCATGCTATGGCTTCTCCGCTTTAGCTGGTTGGATCATGCTGACGGGGGCCTTCAGGAAGGTGACGACGCCATCATGGCCGTATTTCTTGGTCACGCGGGCGTGCCAAGCTGGGCCGAAATGGGCCTCAGCACTGGCTTGATCTTCCCAGAGATAAATGCCGCCAAAGCTCCGGTCGGCCCCTTGGGTGAAATATTTGTAGATCAGGTGCGGTGTGGCGGCATAAGTGGGGATAGCGTCTTTCAAGCCCTTCTTCACCCGCGCGTCACTGGCGTACCAAGGCGCTTTGACTTCCACGATGGTCGCGACATTGCCTTCAGATGGGGCCGCTCTAGACGCGCCAGCGGTGACTTCGGGGACGGAGAAATAGACGGGGCTAGCTTTGACGCCATAGGTCTTTTCAACCCGTTGAAGCCAAGCAGCATTGAAATGGGCTTTGGCCGAGGCCTCGCTATCAAATAGATAAAGGCCGCCAAAGTCAGTTTGGTTAAAGGTGAAATACTTACGCTCAAGGCCTGGAACTTGGGCATAGACGGGAATCGCGCGGGTGAATTCGGCGTTCAGCCTCTCATCGGTAACCCCTGCTGGGCGGGTAATGGAGACATAGACGGCGACCTTGCCTTTGGCTTCTTCTGCAAGCGCCTTCTGGGGGGCCATGCCAAACAAGCTGCCTAGGGCCAATAAAGAGACGATCAGTTTCATCTTGAACTTCCTTTCAACGCGGCGTGTCGTGCCCGTTGGCTCCAGATAGAACTTGACCGATCGGTCTAGCTAGGCCTAAATTTGAAAAATGGATTTTCAAAAATGATAAATGAGCAGGCGATAGACTGGGAGGCGATCCGGTGTTTTGTGGCCGTTGCGCGGCGCGGTTCGCTGTCTGAAGCAGCTGAAGAATTGGCACTGTCGATCCCGACAATTAGTCGGCGCATCGATCAGTTGGAGGCGCAGCTTGGCCTTCGCCTCGTGCACCGCGGACCGCGCGGCGCGCGCCTAACAGAGGCCGGGCAGGCGATCTTGCAAGTGGCAGAACCCGGTGCCCGCCAATTGAGCCAAATTGCCCGCCGTGCGCGTGCCTTGCAGGAGGGGCCCAATCTGCCATCGGTCCGCATTTCGGCGACTGAGTCAGTTGTTGCTGATATACTGGCACCGCGCTTAGCAAGGCTGCGGGCGCAAGACCCATCGATCAGCATCGATCTAGAGGTCTCAAACGACGTCGCCAATCTGAATGCTGGGCGCACTGATGTGGCGATCCGCATGGTTCGGCCCATGGAAGACACACTTCTCGCGCGCCGCCTACCTATGATCCGGCTGGGCCTTTTTGCTTCGCCCGACTATCTAAAGGGCCGCGACCTAGACCGCTTGGTCTTATCGGAAGAACATCTGGTTTGGCTGGACCGTCAATATGGCGAGATTGCCGAAAACATCTGGTTGAAGGCGCAAGGCTTAGAGGCCTGCATCCGCTTTTCCTCATCCAGCGTGCGCGCGCTCCTCAATGCGGCGGTTGAGGGCGTCGGCATTGCACCCTTGCCAGCTTTTGCCGCGCGCAAGGCCGGACTCATAGAGGTCCCACATCGGGCTATGCCAGAGCGCCAGCCTTGGCTGGTGTTTCATCGCGACACCAAGACCAGTCCGCGCCTGCAACTGGTCCGCGAGTGGATCGTTACCTGCTTCAAAGAGGAAATCGTCTAGCCCTAGGCCACAAAGCTAATGACCGGTGGTGGCTTAATCTCTTGATGCAGCAGGCCATCATAAATATGGGCGGCAATCGATAGAAAGGCATTGGCTATCTCGCTGCCAGGGGCTGCAACCACATAGGGCACGCCACCATCGCCACTTTCCCGTATGCCCACTTCTAAAGGTATCTCGCCCAGAAACGGCAAGCCCAAAGTCTCCGCCGTGCGCTTCGCGCCGCCTTCCCCAAACACATACAGGCGACTGCCGTCTTGCTGGGTCAGCCACGCCATATTCTCAATAACGCCCAGAACCGGAACATGGGTCTTCGCGAACATGCCTGCGCCACGTCGTACGTCGGCCAAAGCTACTTCCTGTGGCGTCGAGACGATGACTGCCGCATTTAAGGGCACGCGTTGCGCCAAAGCCAATTGCGCGTCGCCCGTGCCCGGCGGGGTATCCATCACCAGCACATCTAGGGGTTCATCTGCCGTGCCCCAGGTAACGTCTTCCAGCAATTGCCGGATCGCGCTGGTGACGATTGGGCCACGCCAGATCATTGGCGAATCACCATCAACCAAATAGCCAATCGACATGGTCTTAAGTCCGTAAGCCATAACAGGCAGAAGCCTTTTATCCTCGCCCACTTCCGGCTCAGCCGAGACAGTACCCAACATGGTAGGGATTGAGGGCCCATAAATGTCGACGTCGAGCAAGCCGACTCGCAGTCCTAAGGCAGATAGGGCTGCAGCTAAATTGACCGCCACGGTGGATTTGCCGACTCCACCTTTCGCGGACGCGACAGCCAAAATGGCGGTGATTCCGGGAATACCTGCTTTCGCCGGCGGGGCTTGCGCCGTGCCTTGGGCAAGGGCTGCATCGGTCAGTCTTGCGCCCTTGCGGACACGCTGTTGACCAGCTGGCGGTGCCTCACTTGCTGGTGGGTTTTGCGCAGGCCCGACATGGGCTGTCATGACCACAGTGACCTTTTCGGCACCCGGCAGACCCTTGATGGCGGCTGTCGCGGCCTGTTGCCACTGGCTAGCTGCACTTTCTTCACCTTTTGGCACTGAAATTGTTGCTAGTACGTCTCCCCCTTCGGAGACGCGGATATCTTCAATAAGTCCTTTATGAACAAGGCTTAAGCCGTCTGACGCGCGTATGGTATCGAGAATTTTTAACACATCCTCGCGTTTGAGTGATCGTTTGATTCCAAACACCTTCTTGATCCCTTTAGCTGAGCACGCACATAAGGGACTGTAACGCCCGCTTGCAAGTCTTTGGCATGTGCCTTTGCCTAGGTTTAGCGGCTCTGGAATGGAAACACGTCTATATGCCTTGGAATGATAACTCGTCTGGCGGCGGTGGTGGCCCTTGGGGGCCTAGTGGTGGTTCGAATGGTAATCAGCCAGGTGGTGGCTCTGGGCCTAAAAATCCTTGGGGCGGTGGTCCAAACCAACCACCTCGGCGTCCAGGTAATTCGGGCGAGAGTGGTAATTTGGATGAATTGGCCAAGCGCGTCGAAGACCGCTTGAAGAGTGTTTTGGGCGGCGGCGGCAATGGCGGCGGCGGCTTGAAAGGCGGCGGCGGCGGCGGTGAGCCTATACAGTTTGACAAGCGCACCATAGGAGCGATCGCTCTGGTAGCCGCGTTAGGTTGGGCCGCAACTGGCGTTTATGTCGTAGATGCCGGTGAAGAGGCCGTGGTCCAACGCTTTGGCAAATATGTATATACGGTCGAGCAGGGCTTGCAGTTCCATTTGCCCGCGCCGATTGAAACCCGTCAGATTGTTGACGTGCAGAATTCGCGCTCCTTGACGGTTGGCGGTGGCTCTGAGGCCGGTGCCAACGACGGCTTGATGCTAACGGCAGACGAGAACATCGTCGATGTTGGCTTCCAAGTTTGGTGGCGCGTCGAAAACTCCCGCGATTATTTGTTCCAAGTTGCCCATGGCCCTGAAGGTCGCGGCAATGCCGAAGAAACGGTGCGCGCCGTTGCAGAAGCGGCCATGCGCGAAGTCGCTGGTAAGTCGCAGCGAGAGCAAGTGTTGTCGACGGGACGGGCGCAGGTGGAAGCCCAAACCCGAGATTTGATCCAACGCACGCTGAATGAATACAAGGCCGGCATTCGTATCATTCAGGTCAATTTGACCAAAGCAGAGCCCCCAGCGGCAGTGAATGATGCCTTCCGGGAAGTTGCGGCGGCGAGCCAAGAGGCTGAAACCAAAATCAACCAAGCCCGTACCTACCGCAATGCGGTGGTGCCGCAGGCACAAGGTGATGCTGCACGCTTCAACCAATTGTATCAAGAATATAAATTGGCACCAGAAGTGACGCGCCAGCGGCTCTATCTGGAAACTATGGAGCGCGTCTATCAGGGTGCAAACAAAGTCTTGCTTGATTCCGGCCGTTCGGGTGCAAGCCCGATGGTGGTCTTGCCACCTGAATTGCTGAAGGGGGCTGCTGCGCCCGCTCCTGCGCCTTCCGCGCCTTCTGCGCAAAATGCGAACCCACAGGGAGTTGTCCGATGAACGCGCGTACCCTTCCCATTTTGGGTGGCATGGCCCTTGGTGTCATGATCTTGGCCAATGCGTCCTTATTTACTGTCAGCGAGACGCAACAAGCGATCACCTTGCAATTTGGTCAACCCAAGAACTTCTTCAATATTGATGGCTCAGACCCCGGTCTAAAGGTGATGATTCCCTTTGTGCAACAGCGGCAAATCTATGATCGGCGCATCTTGGACTTGGCACCGTCGGGCAAAAGCGAAGTGGTGACTGCCGACCAAGAACGTCTGGAAGTCGATAGTTTTGCGCGCTGGCGGATCGTCAATCCTTTGCGCTTTTACCAGGCTGTCCGTACCGAGGCACGTGCCCGCGATCGTTTGACAAGCTTGCTCGATGCATCCTTGCGCCGTGTTCTGGGTTCCGCGCAATCAACCGATATTATTTCCGGTCGCCGGTCGGCCCTGATGGGCTCTATCCGTGCGGAGATGAACCGCGAAGCCAGTGCGCTGGGTATTCAGGTTGTTGATGTGAAGATTCGCGCTGCCGACTTACCGCAGGTCAACCAAGACCGGGTTTTTGAACGCATGCGGTCTGAGCGTCAGCAGGCAGCTGCCAGTGTTCGCGCTGCGGGGGATCGCCAAGCCCAGGAAATTCGCGGTGGTGCGGATCGTGAGCGCGCAAAGATTATTGCCGACAGCTATAATCAGGACCCGGACTTTGCAGCTTTCTATCGCTCAATGCAGGCCTATGAGAAGTCTTTGCCCGCTGGCACGACCATTGTGACCACGCCCGACAGCGACTTCTTCCGCTACTTCAAGAGCCGCCGTGGCGAGGGTGGTCAGTAAGCTGGTCTAGATATCCCCCTGCCTCGTCTGCAGGCGGGGGGCATAGCCATGCGCTTTGCTAGGTAGCAACTGTCTTGACCAAGGTCATGCGGGTGTCAATTCAGTGTTGATTTGATTGCTCCAAGGCTGTCCTGAGCGGATCATGGCGTTGAGGTGTGTGAGGAGTTTTCTGGCGACCGCGATGATAATAGCTTTGAACGGGCGCTGTTGG
>CALRLV020000041.1:0-12690 GCA_943368895.1 Ferrovibrio terrae | reverse complement strand
GATCAGAACTGGGCTGATGCCATCTGGTACCCGACGCACAAAATTCGGACTTTCCATCGTTTCAGCAAGGTGCTGGTTCGCAACCGTCGGAAGCCCTGCCGCGATGGCATCTAAGAGTCCACCTGAAAGACCGCCCAGCCCATAGGTGCGCAATGCGATGGATGCATCGGAAGCCGCGAGAAAGTCCTGATAGGTCTGCTCGGAGACAAGGTCTTCAAAAAAGTGAAGATTGTCCAACACGTCGGCCTGCTTTGCGACATGCTTTAGGTGGAGAATCATGTTGGCATCAGCGCCGCCAACGAACCAAAGCTCAGCATTTCTGCCCCAAGAGCGAAGCATGGCGATCGCCCAAACCGACTCATCGAGTGCCTTATCTGGGACTACACCGCCAAACATGGCGACGATAAACTTATCGTTTGCAACACCCAATCTCGCTCGAGCCGCTCTGCGGAATTCAGGTTCCAAAAAGTTTGGAGACAACTCACGATACTGCGCAAAAGGGAGATAGACGGTTGGTTTATCATATAGCTCAGTAACCAATTTTTGGGTTATTTTTGAATGCAATATGGTCGTGGACGCGGATTCAAGGACTTCGGACAGGAAGAGTGTTTTTAGTGTGCGCTGGTTGGCCATCCAACCTTCGACTTCTGGCCAGTCAACCTGCCTACTTAGTTCCTTCGTGGCTAAAGCCGCGGCTCGGCCTTGACCATAAATGACAGAATAAAACTGGACCATGCGAGCATCATGGGCAATTGCTGCGCCGCCATAGTCCCGGACTAGTTCAAGAGGTTTTATATGGAAGTGGGAATTCCCAATGACCGAAATGGCCTTGTCAAATTGACTGCTCAAAAATGGCTTTGCGCTAATCGGAGAAATCGAGCGATACGCACTTGAGCCTTCCACGCCTTGTGTGTCGGTGAATACATGAATTTCAGCAAATTCAGCTAGCGCCTTCAAGCAGGCAGCGGTGTAATCTGCTACGCCGGACTTTTCGGGCGGCATCGGGCCGATAAATGCCAGTTTTGGTTTCACGCCGCGGTGAATGTAGGGCGCTACCGGCTTTGGCTGCCGCTTGCCTAGTACCGGGTTAACCAAGGGTGCCCAAAAGGCCGATCCCACTTGCTTTTGTTCGAAACGATGCCAGATGCCAGCTTGTCTCTCAATGGCTCTCTCGCGGTCAATCACAGACGAAGCAAGGCCCTCAATAAGGCCCGTGACCCGGTCAATGTCGTCTGGGTCAAACTGATCCTCTACAAACGGAATCAACTCGGTTTGCGCAGGGCAATTTGCAATTAGAACTGGGGACCCGTTTGCATTGGCCTCAACCACCGGGATTGAGAATCCCTCCGACCGAGATGGGCAGACTGTCACAATCGCTTCGCGATAAAGCTGTGCGAGCTTTGCATCGGTCAAATGCGGGGCAAAAATCAACTGGCTTGGGTCGCCGCCGTTTTGCTTATGAACATCTTGCAACATGCAAACCATATCAGGAGGGTAGCCGCCAACAACATAAAGTGGGATTTCACGGCGCTTAAGCGCCTCACTTCTTGCATGCGCAGCAATTGCACATTCGGCATTCTTTCTCGGATCGCCACCACCTACGACCAAAACGTGCTTTCCGCTTTTGAATTTCTGCACCTCAAATGCCCGATGGATGACACCTGTGCGGACAGCCACACCACTGGTGTGGACTTGCTCTGGCCTCACATCGAGCAGATCAATTGTTTGTTGACGCGTGAAATCTGAGTTAGCGATGAAGCGGTCATAGAATGGAAGCCATCTCAATGCGGCATAGTAACTGTCGCGAGCACTGCGGGTCTTTAAATATCGCTCAGGCTCAAAATGAGGAATATAATCATGGACAATTGCTGCTGTCTCTACGTTCTTATCCATTAAGAGCTTTGCAGTGAAAATCGGCGAATGGGTCATTGGGGATGGACATAAGAATAAATCGATTTCTTCGGCTCTTACATCTGCGTTCGTGCGAATCGAGTCGAACAAGGCTAAGTATTGCGAAGGTAAATCCGGCAAATTTCTATCTATTATAGCTGTTATCTTAACCTGAACGTCAGAAGCAAAAACGTTTCTAACCTCTTCAATTATCGACGACCCATGCTGCCCAACACCACGAAATCTCAGACCTTCGTCTTGAAGACACCTTGCATCGATTAATACTTTATAATGAAGCGCCTCATTCATTATTGTGACTCGCCATGCAAAATTTAAGTTATGGCTGCAGCAAAACTCTGCAGAACTGTTGAAGAAGGGTTGGTTAATGTGTTTTCGGGGGATGGCAAGGGTGCTTTAGCCATTTTGCGCCGAGTTAACCACAATTATCCGCAAACCCCGGCGGCCCACTATGGATCCACCAATCGTCAGACAATTGGAGCGTTTCTGAATTGTCTATTTTAGCGATCGCAGGCTGCATATTTTGATCATGTCGATGGATGGCAATTGTCCATAGCTTCGCCATAAGATCGAACCTCTAAAATACAGGCAGGTGGCTTGTACGCCGTTGAGGCGCTCTGGCTTATCCTAGCTTTGTTAAGCTCCCCCTTGTATTGGTTGACAATCAGTGGCTGGGATGCACGTGCATCTTGTTTTGCAAGGACCAAATTATGTCGACAGCCCCATTGCAACTGCCAGATGGCCGGCGAATTGAAATCAAAGGTCATCGGGACGATCTGAGTGTGCTTGGCGCGCTGCATTATACCCATGGGGTGTGGGAGCCTCACATCACTGCGCTGATCCACCGGCTGGTTCAGAAAGATTGGGTTTGTTTGGATATTGGAGCCAATATTGGCGTCCACACTTTAGGCCTCTCCGCTTTGGCGGCACAGACCTATGCTTTTGAACCGGGCGCAGAGACATTTGCCTTCCTTGAAGCCAATGTGGCTGCCCACAAACTAAACCCAGTCACCTGCATACAAGCGGCAACTTGGAACACCTCTGGCAAATTGCACTTATTTACCGCTAAGGCTCTTGCCGGTTGCGCCTTTGTTAAGGTCGACGAAGGTACAATCGATAGCCGTGCCAAGCTGCGGGAAATTGTCACCAATCCTGCTTTGTCCGATGACGACTTTAATGGTCAAACAACGGCGATTGAGGCGATCCGCCTCGACGAATGGGCCGACAAAACAAATCCATCGCGCATCGATTTGATCAAGATCGACGTTCAGGGTGCCGAGATTGAGGCTTTGAGTGGCGCAAAGGCCCTGCTTGCTAAGTTTAAGCCCTTATTGATTGTTGAATATGATCTGGCTTGCGCCCGTATTTGCTTCGGCCGATCCGAGCGCGATCTAT
This sequence comes from Ferrovibrio terrae, assembly GCA_943368895.1. Lineage (GTDB taxonomy): Bacteria > Pseudomonadota > Alphaproteobacteria > Caulobacterales > Aquidulcibacteraceae > Aquidulcibacter. The sequence goes on along the minus strand of CALRLV020000041.1, from coordinate 9,387 downwards.
TTGATTTCCTGCAAGAGCTCTTTGTCGAAACACGCCTCATCAAGGAAGATGGTACCTTATCGGACCCGTTGGCTTGGGAAGAGCTGAAGCACCAGCTAGATACCGGCAAGGGTCAAGAAGACCTTTTGTGCATTCCGGCTAGGTGAAAACGAGCGCGACAGCTTCGGTTAGAGTGAAGATCGAGCAGCACTTATCAGACCGAGCGTGCAATCCTTTATACCCATGAGCAATTCGAACCAACCTCTTGGGAGTTTTGCCATGCAAGAAACATCGCCTCAATTGTCGCTGCCCTTTTTGTTGGCCTCACAAGCCGATAAGCATGTGACTGTCAACGAAGTTATTTCCCAGCTCGATACCCTAGTACAGATGCGGGTTGAAAGTCGCTCTGTTGCTATGGAGCCTACAGATCCCGAGGAAGGGCAAGCTTGGCTTTTGCCTGCCTCCTGCACCGGCCCCACATGGTCGCAACTTCGGGCTGGCGATATTGTGCGTTGGGCCACAGGTGGCTGGACAATCTTCAAACCCAAGCTTGGGTGGCTGACCTACATTGTCGATGAAGCGGCCTATATCGCGCGCCACCCAAGTGGGTGGGCTAAGCTGGATGCAGATTTAGCGCGAACCAATATTAATCAAGGCTGGACTGCAAATCAGAGCTTTTTGGCTGGTCTAGAAATCGAAGGCGGTGGGGAAACCTATTCCATCCGGCGACAGCCTGTCGATGGCTATCTGGAAATCATCGGCCACCAACCCGTCTTCAACGGGCTTAGGCTAAAGGGGGTGGACCAAACCACGCTCGAGGTCAGCGCTTATGGGCATGTGATCACGCGAAACTCAGTAGTCCCTTTTCAAGACAATCAGCATTCATTGGGGGATTCAACGCGCCGCTGGACAAATGTTTTTGTGGCATCCGGCGTTGTAACAACAAGTGATGCGCGCGAGAAGTCTGTGATCGATACAGCTTGCTTGGGACTCGATTTCATCAATGCACTTAAGCCTAGGCTCTTTTCCTATAAGGATCGGATTCGCACCCATAGTGGACTACTGGCCCAAGAAGTTGCCGCGGCAATCCCAGAAGACCTCGATTGGGCAGGCTTGGTTCTTGCGGACCCGGAAGATGCGGATAGTCGTATGGGTTTGAGATATGATGCCTTTATTGCCCCTCTAGTTGGCGCTATTCAGGAGCTTAGCGTGCGTGTGCAGCAACTTGAGGCGACGTGACTTAAGCAGCGCAAAATAGGCACTAATTCCAAGAAGTAACAGCCTAGCTTAGAGTCAAACTTATTGATTCAAGAATTGGGCTCGTGGTTTAGCCGCGCCCCACTTTTTTGCTAATTGCCGCTTGCCGTATTGGAACTAAGGATGTTGGCGGAGCTTCCGCTCAGACATCAAACCTTTCGCATCTGTCAGGATTCGCCCTGTAGAAAGCCGCACGGCTTCGCCCGATAATTGAGAGGTCGAAGTTGATCGTAGCCTCGGCCAAACGCAATATCGGTCCAGCATTTTCGACTGTTGCACAAGCGATAGACCAAGACCCGGGACTGCTCGTAATTTTTCACTACCTCAAGGTTTCCGTCGATGAGGTGGCTATAGCCGCCCCATTCTAGTCGTATCCTTTCGAGAAATGCCATAGTTGAAACTCGTCCGACCGTATCGAGGCCGAATAAGTTAACTTCCATGACCACTAGCGGCGCGGGGTTGCTCTGCCTCAGAGTCTGATGCGCCCCTTCAAGAAAACTTTTGGCTCATAGCCCTCTACGTCGATTTTAACAATCGAGATCGGCTTTGTGATGTTCGCCTGCGAAACCCAATAGTCCAAAGTCGTCATTTCGATAGAGTCGACGCCATGTTCGCCCAAACTGTTACCAAACAGAGATGGACTATCGGTAATTTTCGATTTCTCTAGTTTGTCTCCTACTCCTAGTGGGACTATCGTGGCACCAATGGCATTTTGTTTGAGCAGTTTTCGCGCATGTGGCGAGGGTTCAAACGCAAACACTTCGAAACCTCTATTGATGGCAAGTCTAGACGTTAGGCCTATGTTGGCACCCAGATCTAGATAAACCGTAGATGTATTTGATACATTCATTGCCCGAGTCAATAATTCTAGCTCGGATACTTGATACTGCAATGTATCTCCGTAAATATCGTCGTGATTAACAGCGAAAGCAATCGTTTGACCATCCAATACAACGTCTACCATATGTTCCATGGGGGTTCTAAAGTCCCTTAAATTTGTCTGCCGGACAGATTCTAAAATAAATTTGAATCAATCGGCACATCGGTGGATATTACTAATTAGTAATATATATTTATTAGTTCATTTACTCATGATTATCAAATATAAATTACAGTAAAAAATCTACGTCGGAGAACATCGGGGCGGAATTGGCTGTTCCATGATTTTTAACTTCAAAATTTTGCAGTGTTAGAAATGCTCAGCAAAGGTCTGACTGCGTGCGGGCCTCACGCGCTCAGATAGGGTCTCAGTGTCGCCACTGACAAACTTTGCGGATGGATCATGGCTACAGGTTGTTTTATGGATTGAACCCGCTATGAGCCTTCACTAGATCGCTACTTGGCTTGATTCTTTTCTACAAGGCCGAAAGCGGGCTTTTTAACGGATCAACCAACACACTTATCGCGGGAAATTAACGTGACAGATTCAGAAAACAGGATTGTCGGTTGTCGAGTTGATGGAAGCACAGACCTTGTCTCTGTGCTGAACTTGGGCAGCCAAGAACTAACCGGGGTTTTCCCGAAGACAAAGGATGCACCAGTCACTTCGGGCCCACTCGAACTCGTTTGGTCGCCCTCCTCTGGACTGCTTCAATTGGCGCATTCGTTTGATCCAGGCGAAATGTATGGCGACAATTATGGTTATCGGTCGGGCTTGAACCAGTCGATGGTTCGCCACTTGACCAATAAAATCAACACACTCGAGAAATATGTCGATCTGAAGCCAGGCGATGTTGTCCTCGACATTGGTTCAAACGACTGTACCTCCCTCAAAGCCTACCAGACGCCCGGCCTGCGGCGCTTAGGGATCGATCCAACAGGGGAAAAGTTCCGCGAATTTTACCCAGACGAAGTTTCTCTAGTCCCAGATTTCTTTACAGCTGACAATTACCGGAAGCTTGAATCGAAACCGGCTAAAATCGTGACTTCGATTGCAATGTTTTACGACTTGGAAGACCCAATTTCGTTCGCGCGCGATATTGCTAGCGTGCTGGACAATGATGGTGTCTGGCATTTTGAGCAAAGCTATATGCCGTCCATGCTGCGCATGACGTCTTACGACACAATCTGCCACGAACATCTTGAGTATTATTCTCTCGGCGTTGTGCAGCTGATCCTTGATGCTGCCGATATGAAGGTCGTCGACGTTGCCATGAATGCAATCAATGGCGGCAGCTTTGCAGTAACAGCCGCCAAGAAATCGTCGCCGCGCAAACCAAATACGCCTGTGATCCAATGGCTCCTTGGCCAAGAAGACCGTATGGGTCTTTCTACTCCACGACCATTCCGTGAGTTTGAAGAACGAGTCTATCGGCACCGCCAGGATCTAAAGCGGCTCCTCGATGGTCTCAATGCCGACGGGAAGAAAGTCCTTGGCTATGGTGCCTCAACAAAGGGCAATGTGGTCTTGCAATTCTGCGGCCTCACCGAGAAAGATTTGCCGGCTATTGCGGAAGTGAATACCGAGAAGTTTGGATCTTATACCCCGGGCTCGCGGATTCCGATCGTATCCGAGGCGGATGCACACAAGATGGAGCCAGACTATTTCCTCGTGCTCCCTTGGCATTTCAAGGAAGGCATTTTGCAACGTGAGCGGGCTTTCCTTGATCGTGGTGGCAAATTCATTTTCCCATTCCCAGAAATCGAAATCATCTAAGTAGGACTTGTTTGAATGAAACGTGCTCTTATCACGGGTATTACAGGGCAGGACGGTGCCTATCTTGCTCAACTCCTGCTGTCCAAAGGCTATCAAGTTTTTGGCCTTGTCCGGCGCTCTTCAACGCAAGACATTAATGACACTCGGCTAAAATGGCTGGGGATCGTCAAGGATGTAGAACTTGTTGATGGGGATTTGACAGACCTGTCGAGCCTCATTCGGCTCGTTCAGCGCATTAAGCCAGATGAAGTCTATAATCTTGGGGCACAATCCTTCGTTGGGTCTTCTTGGCACCAGCCAATTTTGACTGCCAATGTAACTGCGATGGGCGCGCTGAACATGCTCGAGGCCGTTCGCCTAGAGAAATCCGATGCCCGTTTCTATCAAGCCTCATCCTCAGAAATGTACGGCCTGATCCAAGAGCCGATGCAATCAGAAGATACGCCCTTCTACCCACGTTCACCTTATGCGGTCGCAAAACTCTACGGGCACTGGATCACGGTAAACTACCGTGAGAGCTTTGGTATGCATGCCAGTTCTGGGATTTTGTTCAATCATGAAAGCCCGTTGCGTGGACGAGAGTTTGTGACCCGCAAAGTGACCGATGGTGTCGCGCGGATTAAGCTCGGCATGGAGACGGAACTACGTCTCGGCAATATGGATGCCAAACGCGACTGGGGTCACGCACGTGACTATGTGGTGGCGATGTGGATGATGCTGCAGCAAGAGGTTGCGGACGACTATGTGGTGGCAACCGGCCAAACCATAACCATCCGTGATATGTGTCGCATCGCGTTCGCCCATGCTGGGCTAAACCCAGATGACCACATCGTAATTGACCCTAAGTTCTTCCGTCCTGCGGAAGTGGAAATTCTGCTCGGCAACCCTGCAAAGGCTCAGGCCAAGCTTGGTTGGCAAGCCACAACAAGTCTGGAAGACATGATTTGTGAGATGGTGGATGCGGATCTGGCCCGACTTCGACAGCCATCTCACTGATCGGTAATGGCTGAGATGAGTTCGCGATGCCAATGACACAAGCAGAGGAACGTCGCATCCTGATTACAGGGGGAGCGGGGTTTGTCGGTCGTAAGTTGGCTGAGAAACTCCGCCGCGACATGCCACTTGCGTCCATAATTTTGTGTGATCTGCTGGCTGGCGAAAGTCCGGCTGGTCCGATTGTTCCGCTGAATGTGGCCAATGAGCAGGACGTGAAAGCGATCGTCCGCGACGTTCAGCCAACTAATATCATCCATCTGGCTGCCGTATCTGCAGTTGCTTCCTCATTTGCTGACCCAAGACAAGCATGGGATATCAATGTGATGGGCACTTTGAACGTCGTCCTCGCGATGGAGCAATTGGTTCCTTCGTGCCATCTGCTCTTCATATCAAGCGCCGAAGTTTATGGTCGCAGCACCTATGGCGGTGATCCGGTGGATGAAACTGCGTTGCTGCAACCAGCAAACCCCTATGCTGCGACAAAGGCTGCGGCAGATCTTTTGGTACAGGAGGCGTCGCATCGAACCATCCGTGCGACAATTGTCCGCCCATTTAACCATACAGGGCCGGGCCAAGCGCCTAATTTTGCCGTTCCCGCTTTCTGCCGCCAGATCGCCCTAATCGAAAAAGGCTTGCAGGAACCCAAATTGTTGGTCGGTGAGCTCAATGATGAGCGTGACTTCACAGACGTCAGCGATATGATCGATCTCTATGTGCGGATTGTGGCGCGTGAAGGTGAATTGCCGAACAGCTTAGTGCTAAACGCTGCGTCCGCCATACCACGGAGAATCGGGGATGTGTTGGGCTCGTTGCTCGAAGCCGCTTATGTCCCAATTACCGTTGAAGTTGATCCTTCAAAATTGCGGGCAACACGGGTTCCTCGAGTTATTGGAAATTCGGCCCTCGCTAAAGAGGTCTTGGGTTGGCAAGCGCAAAAGCCCTTTACAGAGACGTTAAAAGAAACACTTACCTTTTGGCGTGCCCAAATCTAAGCAATTCGGCGAACGCGGCAGCCCGAGAGGATTCGAAGTGCAGGTCCACTGCCATTAGTCAATACGCGAAATTGCACTCCAAAGGTTAAGTCCTGCAATCGAAAAACAACAGACAGTTCGGCTGCACTCCCATCTGGCAAATCTTTGCGCAGCACTTTTCGTGAACACACGACCTCGGGGTCATGTCGATCGCAAAAGATTTCCAACGTTAGAATTTCGCGATCTTCCTCTTTTGGGGCGCGTCTTACTGACTCCCTATTCAAAGACTGGATTGAAAAAACAACCTCGTACAGGCCCCGCTCCAGCGGTGCATAGGGCCCAAACATGGCAGCCCCGGCTGTCAGGGCCGGGATGTCAAAGCAACTATGACCTTGCGCATCCAATGCTCGCTTGCCGATAATCGAATGGGTACGCGCTAACCGCTCTGGCCAAGCAATATCGTAAACTTCCAAAGCAATTCGCTCAATTAACTCGCGATTTGGTTCGGATTTTTTCCGCGCCTCAGCCCACCAGATATAACAGCTGTCGGGATGTTGCTGGCCTTCAGAAGCGCGTCGCTTGTAATCCCAAAGCCCTACCGTTTCCACGCCAAGCGATAACCACTCGCCGGTCTGCGGGTCAGAACAGACGAAGAGTCCCTCAACTTTCACAACTTCAAAGCCAGCTGCCTCCAGCAACGAGCGAATCTCGGAGGCCGTAAACTCAATCACGTGTTCGGGGTGCGCATCACCCGCTTTTGATGTGACAACGCGGTTGGGGCTATCCACGACCAACAGGCCATCCGAACGCAAGACACGTGATGCTTCCATCAGAAACCCGATAATCTCCGGAACCAACAAATGCTCGATATTTTGGCCGGAAAAGACAAGATCTACGGTGTTCGATTCGACCGTCTGCATATTTCCAACAGTCTCAGCGATCCATTCGACCTCTTCTGGCAATACCGCTGGTCGAGGAGAATATTTCTCAACTGCGATATGCTTGCGCACCGGGCCATAGGACGAGCGAACCCAGTCAAAATACCAAGAACCCGAAGCTCCCGCTGTCAAAAAGACGTCAGCGCCTTTTGGCAATTTCTTTAACTGCAACGACCGCAAATCATGAACTGCCTCACTTATGTCAGACCTGATTTCCATCCAAAATCTCCTGTTGGTCGCATTCGTGTTTGCAGGCGAGAGCGTAGATGTTCTTCTAGCACTTCCGCGCAGCTGTGGTCAAAAACCCAAGCTCAAACTGGGCATGTGCCATGTCGCTGTTACACTGCGCCGCCTTGTGCAGAGCAATCCGATCTGCGCGCAATCATGCGATATGGGCTTGCTCTTACCCCTCAAAGCTGGATATGCCGCTCAAGTGTCTAAGCCCCAAAAGTTCCTTAATTGGGGTGTAAAGGGCGCAGCGCGCAGGACAAACCTATCAAGATTGGTTGATGATTCGAAATGCTATCTGACATAAAGCCTGACATCGCAGATATTGTTCAGGGCATCCGCAAAGTGCGAATTGCAGTTTGGATGGCCACAGAAGACATGCGTGCGCGTTATACGCGAACTGCCTTGGGGCCTTGGTGGGGAATCCTGTCAACAATCGTCTTTATCATGGCCATGGGCATTACATTTGGTTCGCTGTTTCGCCAGCCAATCCAAGAATATCTACCCTATGTTGCGGCAGGGATTGGCTGTTGGACCTTTCTTAGCAGCATTATCACGGAGGGGCCTGGGTCCCTCCTTCGGGCAAGCGGGATTATTGCAACCTATCCTCTGCCGTTAAGCACACAAATCTATCGGTTAGTTGCTGACAAAGTTTATGTCTTCCTGCATTTCCTTTTGGTTTATGTCGTCTTGGTAATCGTTATGCAGGTCAAAATGGATTACGTCGCCTTAGCGTTCTTCATCCCTGCAGGACTCATTTACATTGTGGCAGCGGTCGGCATTTTGCTGAGCCTGTCCGTTCTTGGCGCACGTTTTCGTGATCTTGCACCAGCAGTTGGGGCCGTGATGACCATGGCATTCTTACTCACACCTGTGTTTTGGCAAAAAGTAACATTAACGCCAGAGAATCACTGGATTGCTGACTTTAATCCGTTCTACCACCTCTTAGAGATCGGCCGTCGTCCGCTTCTGGGCCAATTCGCTGCACCAGAGCATTGGATCGCTTCAATTAGCATTGCAGTCTTCTGTCTCTTAACAGGTGTTCTCACATTCGCTGCACTTCGGCGTAAAATTTATTACTGGCTATAGGAACGAAGGTCATGCCGAGTATCGTACTCAAATCTGCTTCGGTCCACTTCCCGATTGTCTTGAGTGGTGCCCAGCAATCCCTGTTTGCGGGTCTTGCCAACACCATGTCTGCGGGTCGATTTGCCCGTGGTGCAAGTGGCGTCCAATATGTAGCGGGCGTGCAGTCTGTCAGCTTGGACATTAAGAAAGGCGAGCGCGTTGGCCTGATCGGGCGGAATGGTGCTGGTAAATCCACTCTGTTAAAACTTCTGGCTGGCGTCCTCCCACCTAGCAAAGGACAGGTTACTATAACCGGCAGCTCTGCAAACATCTTGCAATTAGGCTCTGGCATGGATCCAGATCTTACTGGGCTTGAAAACATTAAACGCATGTCGCGGTTTCTCGACATCCCGCGTTCTGAGTGGGAAACGGTTCGTGAAGATGTGGAGGAATTTACCCAATTAGGTCGCTTCCTTGGACTACCTGTCAGGACTTACTCTTCAGGTATGAGTTTGCGGCTGGGGCTTGCCATGGCAACTGCCTACCCAAGGGACATATTGGTGATAGATGAAGTGATCGGTGCAGGGGATCGATTCTTCTTGGACAAAGCTGTTGAGCGTATTCGAAACTATACCGAACAGTCCAAAATTCTCGTTTTGGCGACCCATGACTTTAATGCGCTCAGCAATTTCTGTAACCGGGTAATCTATATGGATGGCGGGAAAGTTGTTGCAGACGGTGATGTCAACAGTGTCTGGGATGCCTATGTTTCTCAAGGCAACGGGTAAGCGTGCAGCATAGACATAAAGCTTTAGTAGATACGATGCCGAGCGTTGCTCGGGATCAGTTTTACCTCGAAAATGGCTTTGGTTGCTCGCTCTCTAAGAAGTAAAGACTTCTTGGCTTCAATTGCCTAGTCATTGTTGAAACGCGAGATTTTACGGGTATAGTTCCATATCCGCCAAAAGGACTACACATGGATCGTCGTGGATGAATGATTTGAACGACGGATTACGGCGGGAGATTCTTGCGCTGCGTACCAGCACTTCTTGGCGCATTACCGCGCCATTGCGGCAGCTATCCACACTGTTAAGAAAGAACAAAATCGTAGGGACGAAGGTTGATCTCACACGTCACCAAGTGAATGCCCAGCCTTTGCAGCCACGCGTCGCAAACCCCATTGGAAGTACGGTGGAGCCCGATGTATCCCCCACGCCGCATGAGGTGGGCGGGCACAATGAAACTGAAGGGGATCAAGTCTGCAATGTCGAAACCTTGTCACTCGGCGAAATTT
>CALRLV020000040.1:0-12799 GCA_943368895.1 Ferrovibrio terrae | reverse complement strand
AACGATGATCTGGTGGGCGACATTGGCAATCACTTCCAGATTGCTGGGCCGTCGGATCGTCACCGGATGGCCACGGCGCAGCGCTTGAAACGCTGCCCCTTCGACCGCCAAATCCAATTCATCAAAATGGCTAGGTGGACGATCTACTTGCAGGAATACCGCCGCCTTGACGGGGTCCACCCACGATAAGCCGCCTTTTTCATCGATCTTGCAGGCCGTTGCATGCAAAAGGCTGAGCGCATCTTCTGCCGGACTGACAGGGGCTTCAAGCAGAGGTTCAGAGGGGATCGAAGGGACCATCCTCATACCTCTGACCTATTTCCCCCAAAAAGAGAAGTCCTAATTTGCCCAGCTGCAGGCCTTATCGCTTGGCCGCAGGCTTAGGTCGCCCACCCGCCCGATCTGCTGCTTTCACAGAGACTTGGCTTGGCAGTGGCACGATGCTCAAGGCTGTTTCGACAGCTGCTAGGGGCACTTCAGGCGGTGTTAGCCAAGGAAGCCCTGTCTTTTTAACGCTTGCGCTTGTCGCCTCAAGGTCAGAGGGCTTCAGATTGCCGGTGATCGCAGACAGGGCAATCGTGGCGGCTTGCAGATCGCGTTCGGCCCGCGCTTGGGCCAATTGGGCCTCTAGCAATTCCTGCTGCTGAATCAGGACATCAAGGGTCGTCCGAAGACCTACCGACTGCTCGAGCTCTGCCCCTTCAAAAGCAATTTGGGCGGCTTTTACTTGCTCGGCCGAAGCCGATACTGCGATGCGGGCAACCCGGGCTTGGTGCCACGCATTGGTCGTGCGCTCCGAAATCTGGCGTTCGCCGTCGACCGCTGAGAAGCGCGCCGCATTGGCATTGCCTAAAGCCTCGGTAATGCGAGAGCTGGCTAGGCCGCCTGTGAAGATGGGCACCGACAGCCGCGCGGTGACAGAGGTATTGCCACTGCGATTGCCATCAAAGCTGGAATCAACTGCCCAAGCTTGACTGGCTTGGATGGTGATCTTAGGCCGATTTTCGGCTTCAATTACCTTAGCGCCCGCCATGGCAATCGTTTCACCCAAGCGGATCGCGGCAAGGTCTGGATTATTGGCGCGCGCCAGCACAAGTGCTTGGTCTAGGCTACCAGGGCCGACCACTTCTTTGATCTCAGGTGTAAGCTCGGTCGGTGCTTGGCCAATCAAGCGCTCAATCGCAGAACGACTGGCATCCACAGCCGCTTCCGCGGCGGCGAGCGCCGTCTTGCTGGCAGCTTGGCGGGCTTCAACTTGGGCGACATCGGTTTTGGTGACATCGCCAACTTCAAAGCGGACGCGCACAGCCTCTAGCTGGCGGTTTAGGGCCGCCAAATTCTGACGCCGAATTTCCACTGTACGAAGGTCACGACGCAGATCGGCATAGGCGATGACGACATCGCGCATTACAGCTAGTTCACTGCCCGCCAGACGCGCATCAGCTTGCGCGATCTGGGCTTCTGCAAGGCTCATCGCGGCCTTCACCCGGCCTGCTAACCAAACTGGCTGTGAGGCAGAAATGCCGTAGGTGGTAGGGGTTGTGTCAGAGGCCAAGCGGCTGGAGATCACGCCGGTTGAACTGATGGACCGTGTCCAAGATTCTTGCTGACCGTATGTGGCCTCGCCCCCGATTTGCATCCGCCTTTGGGCAACAGCTTGCACCCGGCGCTGGCCTAAGGCGCGCAGATTGGCGCGCTGACTTTCAAGGCCCGGATTGGTCTGCAGGGCCATGGTAACGGCTTCTGGCAGGGATTGGGCGGCGGCGGGGCTGGAAATGGCTGCCAAAATGGCAAGTGATAAGCTATAGCGGATGGCGTTTCTTTTTTTGATCATGGTTCGAGCATCTTTGCTTTTGTGCACCACAAAGTGTGGCGGGGAGGGAACACACACGGCTGATTTTTATGCCTTAAAGAGTGGACTTAGCATGACTTTGTATCTTGTCATGCTTTAACCGTATTCAATTGACAAAAGTGAGTTGTTAGGTTTGTCCTCTCGTCATGTTCACAACTAATTGAGCGCAAATTCATCCGTTTGGCTAGATGGCAATTGACCAATTGACCAGAGTGGCCACACAATGGCGATGCTCTATCGTTGTGTTGAGTCAAAATGGTTTGTGGAAACAAAGCGAGCCGACGTTGTTATGTATCGTGAGGGCAGATTGTGATCCATGATGGATAATAAGACTTTGAGCACCGCAAATACCACGGACGTGAGCGAAAAACCGGTACAGCAATCATCTTGCGGCCTAAGACGGCGGGACATGATGTATGGTTTAGTTTGGCCCAGCGTTTGCGCTTTGGGCCTGTCTGGCCTTGGGGCTAGCTCTGCCTTAGCCCAGACTCGCGGGACGCCGAAGACTACAGAGCGTGGCTTTAATCCCATGACTTGGCTCAATCGCGGGCGTGATAGTTTTGAGATCGTCTATGAAGCCTCTACGGGTGTGGTGGCCGCGCGCACGCGTGACTTTTCGATCCGCGCGCCGGATGGCAATCTGTGTCAGGCCCGCATCGCTTATCCCGTGACGGTCTATGACCGCATGCCGCTGATCATCTTCTGCCCTGATGCTGGCTGCAAGGGCGCAATGTATGATCCGTTTATCGGTGCGTTGGCCGCCAGCGGCTATTTCGTGATTGCTTTGGATGATCCCCGCGCCGTCAGTCTGAAGGCTGGGGACGGCACAAGTTTGATCGCCAATTCACCGCAAGCCCGCCAACCAAGCCTTGCTGAAGCCCGTTTCTTGATCGACATGTCGTTTGAGGCGGCCCAAGTTTTGGGGCCTCGCGCCAATCGTGTAGATGCCTCGCGCGTTGGCGTCGCGGGCCATGGCGAAGGGGCCTGGATGGCGCTTAGTCTTGCTGGTTGGGGGTCAAGTAATTCGGAAGTCGCGACCGCCCGCGATGGACGGGTCATGGCAGCCTTTGTGCTTTCACCAAGCGCGCTAGAGGACAATGCGCGGATTGTGAACGGCGTACCCGAAGGCGGGGCCTTGGCGCTGCTTGCAGGTCAAGCCGGTGGCTTGCCACCCGCATTGCCAGGCAGTGGCTTGATGGCCCTAAATTTGCCCGTTCGCTCGGCAAGTTTTGGTGGGCTAATCGGAAACCCCAACACATCGCGAAAGGCAGGTCCGAAGCAACCGATAGAGCCGCGCCCACTGGCTGCTGCTGTCGCCGCTGCATCGATCTTCTTCGATTGGGGCCTAAAGCGGCAAAGCGATCGCAAACGAACCTTATTGGGGCTGGACGGTCGGGTAGTTGAAGGCCTCAGTCAGCCGCTTAAACTCACGCGCGCTTAAGTGGGTTTAGGCCACCATTGCAGCAATTGAGTGCCCCTTATTGATCTTTTCAGCGCCAATTCAGCCCGCATTAGGCCCATTGCGATCGTCAGAACTGCAAAATTTCTGCTGGGCTAGTGCGAAAGCAAGACAATGCCCTTAAATAAGCGGGTCTCAACCCGATGGGCGAATTGTACAGACCAAGGTTGATGGGGAGGCTTTAGGCCAATGAGTGATGATGCAAATGCCACCAAAACACCCGTAGTCGATACGGTGTCGGCAGAAGCCGTTCTGCCAGAGATCAAGGTTGAGTCGAAAGATCTAACCCGTATTCGTGGCCAATTGTCCTTGGATGACCGGGCCTCAATCGCCACCTTTGGCGACAATGCCCAGCGCAATGTCGTGGCTTATGCCGACCGGATTCTCGCCCAAACTCAAAACCGTGAGTTGGGCGACACGGGCCGTTTGCTTACTGATATTATCGCCAAGGCCAAGGGCCTCGACCCCGCTGCCATGCAAAAGAAGGGCTTCTTCGGCAAATTGTTTGGCGGCGCTCAAGCCGAGATCGAAAAATTCAAAGGCAAGTTTGAAGACGTTGCTAGCCAGATTGATGCCATTGGCATTCAATTAGAAAAGCGCAAAGACGGCTTGCGCCGTGACATTGCCGTGATGGACGATCTGCATGAGCAGACAGCCGCCTCGATCGCCCAACTCAGCGCTTATATTGAAGCAGGCGAGGCCTTTGCCGCGGAAATCAAAGCGACGCGCTTGCCAGAGTTGAAGACCATTGCGGATGAAGCTTTGCTAACGGGCGATGGCTTGATCGAAGCTCAAGCTTATCGGGATGCCCAACAAGCGATGGAGCGTTTGGAAAAGCGCATCTTCTATCTGAAGCAGGCTCGCCAGATCGGCATTCAACAATTGCCACAAATCCGCATCGTACAAGCAGGCGATGAGACCTTGGTCGAAAGCTTGCAGGCTTCAACCCGCCTGACCATACCCTTGTGGAAGCAGAAGATGGTGCTGCTTTTGGGGCTGCGGCGCCAAGAAGACGCTTTAGCCATGCAAAAGGCCGTCACCGATGCTACCAATGAAATGCTGCGCCAAACTTCGTCGATGATGAAGGAGCAAGCTATCGCGATTGAAGAGCAGTCTCAGCGCGGGATTGTGGACCTGGAAACCTTGGAACAAGCCAATCGCGACTTGATCGATACCATCTCCGGCGTTCTTTCGACGCAAGAGGAAGGTCGTCAAAAGCGTGCCATGGTCGAAAAGCGCATGGATGAAATGACCCAGGAATTGCGGCAAGCTTTGGTGCAAGGGCGCGTGACCTAGTTCATGTCCCGTCGCCGCTCGAAAGACTGGATGAAAGAGGAGTTCGCCGTACGCATCCGGTCGCCTCAATCCCTCGGCGTGATTGCGTTCTGGTTCTTTATCTGGGCGATCTGTAACTTTAATCCGTGGGTGGGTTTCGGCCTGTTCTTTGCTGCGGGGGGCTCGCTTGGCTTCTTTGGTGGCAAGCGTGACACCGTGGATGATTTGTGGGGTTACGACGGTACTGACGACGATGACGATGAGGACGAGGATGGTCGTTCACGTCGTCAGGGCGGGGAATCCGAAGCTGCTGCGCGCGCCCGCGCCAATGGCGAGGTTTTGCCTGCCCCGGAGGCCCCGCCAAAGCTTCATCAAGCCATTATCGAAGACGCTAAGGCCTCACTGGTGCGGTTAGAGGCCGCCGCCAGCGTGGCCGAAGGCGAACTTGGCGCGCGCTTGCGCAATATGGTCGCGCGCGTAAGAGAAGTCGAAATGGGCCTGCGCCAAGACCCGTCGAAATTGTCGGACGTCCAGCGCCTCTTCACCTATTATCTGCCTGCCACGGCCGATCTCTTGGGCGCACGTGGCGCGGTGGCAGGCAGCGCTGATCCAGCCCGTTTGGCTGAAATTGATACGATGATTGGCAAGCTTGACCTAGCCTATACCGACTTTGCCAGCCGCCTGCGGGGCCATGATGCCCGCAGCCTCGAGATTGATATGCGCTTGCTTGATCAGTCTTTGGACGATGAATTCGCTCATAAGACAAAGGGTTGAAGGATGGCCAAGCCGCCGTCTAATTCAGGAAAGCCGCGCCGTGCTCGTGCCGGTACCTCTTGGTGGGGCATTTTAGGTTCCCTAGCCGCTTCCCTAGTTGTTGGCGGCGCACTGCTCGTTGAAGTGCGTTCAGGGCCTATTGTGGCGGGGCTGGTGGCCTTGTCGCTCTATGGCTTTCTCACTGTTGGTTTACCCCGATTGATCCAGCGCAAGGCTACAGCGGACTTGCCCAGCCCGCCCGAACTAGACCCGGAAGATGATGATCCGCGCCACGCCCTTATGGTCGAGGCCCATCAGCATTTGATGAGTATCCGCGCCGCAATTCCCGTCGTGCCACTGGACGTTGGGCATGTCCTCGACGCTTTGGTGCGTCACGGGCTGACGATTTTGGACACAGTGGCAAGTCATCCTGAGAAGCTGAACCCTATTCTGCGCTTTTTCACTTATTATCTACCCGCCACGGCCGATCTGGTGTCTGACCGCCAGATGCTAGAGGCCCATGCCGGCCAAGCCCGTCTTCAGGAAATCGATCAGACCTTGGCCCGACTGCAAGAGGCTTTCGCCAGCTTTGAACGCGCGGTGGTGGAGCCAGATTTGGCCTCAGTCGATCTCGATATCGAACTCTTAGATCGCGCTTTGAAGGATGATCTGGCCCCGAGGTGAGGGTGGGAAGAGGTGGTGCATTTTTAGGCGCAGGACCAAGCGTTTTTTGCGCTAAGAGCCGTAACGTGGGTTCTAGCCATAGAATGCACCTCACAGCCGCGAAAGATGTTGCTAAATCCAAACCGCATCGAGGTCGTCATCAGGGACGACACCTCTTTGCGCTTGGTTTCTTGAGGTCAAAGCGGCAGCAATGCGTTGAATGAAGGTCGTTCGTGCAAGCGGCTTCAAGCACAATTGGTCGACTTCATTCGCCTTCACGAAAGGTAGCAATTTCGCATCGCATTGCGTTGTCATGATGATAATGCCGGTCCGCCGACGTTGGAGACGATCTAGCGCCCTGATCTGAGCAGACAAAGCGATGCCGTTCACGTCGGGCATATGAATGTCCAAGATGGCCAGATCGAAGGTGCGTTCTTTCAAATGATTGAAGGCTTCCTGCCCATCCTTGACTGTATGCACATTATAGATGCCGGAATCTTGGAGTATTGCCGTGATCAGTCGGCAAACAAACGGATCATCATCAGCGACAAGAACACTGAGGCGGTCCTTATTAGCGATGAAGTTACGTTGCGTGGCCTGTGTGGCCTGTGTGGCCTGCGGGGCTTGCTGAAGTGCCGGTTTCAATGGAGTGTCTCTGTCAAGGCAATTTCCCAAGCTTCAAGCAGCGGCAATAAGTCGGAAGCGGCTTGCCCCCGAAAGATAGCGTGATCGGTTGCGCGGGCTTTTTCGGCAAGTTTATCAAAACCAAAGGAACCTGCAGAACCTGATTGCATATGCGCCAAATGCTGTAGCGATCGCATGGCTTCTTGTGTGAAGCCACCTGTGCGGAGGGTAGCAACATGGCTTCGAAGGGCTTCCAAGTCGGAACGGATATGGTCGCGATACTCTTTACTTAATTCACTAATTTGTTCTTCCAAAGTCATCGCGATTACCTTTTTATTTTTAATTATAATAATCAGGTAATATTGATATTTGGTTACAAGCAGATGTTTGCAGCAGCCATATACTTCACTTGCCCCGCTCAACAATTCTCATGGCGCAAAATAAAGCCTCAAAAGCGGCATCCGCCGACACGCGCAGCGGGCCTATTCACGCCTCATCTGGCGCGCCCAAACTCGGCTTGAGCCTTTACGGCGGCAGAGGCGGCAGCAAAGCCTGTCCGAAGCGAGAAACGGCGACACCAATGGCCATCAGGTTTAATGCGGACCGTCATATAACGGCGACAAGTGGCCGATTGCGGATGGTCTGATTTGGGGGGCACGAGAAGCGAAAGCGGACGTAAATCTGGGATGTGCTGCCAATCTTTAGGGACATTTCACTGAAGCAAATCAAATCAAACCTTAATAAGGATTTACTCGGGCCAAGCTCAATTACTCGGTCTGAGCTAACAAATTATACTCGATTATTAGGTACACTCGACTGATTGAGGTCCTAAATGTTGAAAGCGCTGCTGTCGAATATTCGTGGTAATATCGCTGCCGTCACTGCGATTGCATTTGTGCCAATCGCTGGCGCGGTTGCCATGGCGGCTGAGTTGACCATGGTCAGTGCTGAACGTTCGCATCTCCAGGCGATCGTCGATTCTGCCGCCCTCGCAGGCGCAACAGAAATGGCTATTCCCTCCCGCGATGCAGTAGGCATTCAAGCCGTCGCGGTTGCCTTTGCCTCAGACTCTTACGCCCGCGCTGGGTCAGCAACACCTGTTACATTTGCCGCCAATGTGGACCGAACTCAGCGAACAATCACGGTTACGGCAGCCGGTGCTCGTCGCCCAATGATTGGGGTCCCTGGGATCGGTTCTGCTAATCTATCAGTATCCGCTACGGCAGAGAGTTTGCAAAACATCCCATTGTGTGTCCTGCAAACAAACTATCAGCCCCCAACAAAGACTGCGAAATTTCTTGCAAGAGTTGGCGTCGCTGCGGTCACAGGCTTTGACTTGTTTGATCAAGCGAAAATCCGTGCGGGTGGATGCCTCATACATTCAAATGAGCGGATTGCAGCAAACGATCGGGCAGAGATTGAGGCATCACGTGTGCAGGCCGTAACCGACGCCACGGGTCAGATTAACCCCACTGCAAACGTCGGCGCATTAAGGATCGAGGATCCTTTCACCGCTTTGAATTTGAACCCAAAGTCCATGGCCGGCTGTCAGCCGCTTAAGCGGATCAGCATCGGTGCAGGCCAAACCTATGTCATGCCGCCCGGCGTACATTGTGAAAAAATTGATGTCCTCAGTAATGGCATACTGCAGTTACAGCCCGGTGAGCACTACTTCTTCGGGGACTTAGACTTTAAAGATAATGCGTCCCTGCTCGGCGACGATGTGGTCATGATCTTTGGCCCGCTCTATAAGTTCAATTTTGGTGGAAACACCAGGGTTGAGCTATCCGCTCGCAAGACTGGACCGTTAGCGGGATTTCTGATTGCCACCCACCCCACCAACTATCAATCATTCACGATCTCATCCAACAATGTGCGACAGTTGCTCGGCACAATTTATATTCCACGCGCTGAGTTGATCATTAGCTCAACCGGCAGCGTCGCCCAAGAATCGGCATGGAGTGTGATCGTCGCACGAGCAATCACCATGACCAATAATCCAATTCTCGTGATTAACTCCAGTTATGTGAACTCGGGTGTGCCGGTTCCAGATGGCGTCGGGCCCAGTGAAGCAATGCCGCGACTGAAACAGTAGGCTATCCAAGTCAATTTGAAATGGTCTAGCCATGAGCGGACAGCACAAGCGTCCATGCTAACTGAGCTCAGTCGTTTGTCGGGCGGCGTGAGGTCCACTGCAACGCTGAGGCCCGATGGCTCGCGATGGAAATGTCCGCTTTCAAGCAACCGCCAACCCACCCCAAATGGCAACCCTTGGCGCAAAGCGGACCTATCGTGCCGGCCCAAGATCTAATGGCTACAAAAAGGGCCGCCGTTCAACCATCATTGCGCGAACGCGCTTCTTATCGATTTTGCCATATTGGGTAAGGGGCATTTCTTCGATGAAATGGACGCTTTTGGGCACTTTGTATGCCGAAAGACGAGCCTTTGCGAATTGGCGGATTTCTTCGCTCTCACAACTTGATCGCGCAATCACCACAGCGGTAACCGCTTCGCCCCAATCGGAATGAGGAATGCCGACGACCGCTGCCTCTTTGACGCAAGGGTGTTGGAGCAAAACGCCCTCCACCTCCGTAGAATAGACATTCATCCCGCCACTAATGATCATGTCTTTGGCACGGTCGACTAGGAACAAATAGCCATCTTCGATGCGCGCCAAATCGCCGGTACGCAGCCAGCCTTCCTGTAGGGCCTGTTGGGTGGCGACAGGGTCGCGATAATACTCAGTCAAGAGGTAAGGCGAGCTAACTTCAACTTCCCCAGCGCCGGCATCGTCCGGGCGGAGACGGAGCTCAACCATTGGCACAGCGCGTCCGCACGAAGTCAGCAGGCGCGAGTTCATGTGATCATCCTTGCTGAGAGTCGTGATCAGATTTGGGCACTCGGTCTGGCCGTAAATCTGTAGGAAAACCTTGCCGAACTTCAAAAGACCTTCTTCCAGTCTCTCCCGATTCATCGGTGCCGCCCCATAAACGATTGTTTTTAGAGAGCGATGATCCTCACTGCCTGCAGAGGGATGATCAAGCAGGCGGTAAAGCATCGTTGGCACCATCATGGTCCAGGTCACGCCAGCATCGCGGCAAAGTTCAAAAAAGCGCGCGGGATCAAAGCGACCTTCAATGATGACATGAGCGCCCTGAAGGAAGCCGGCGGCCATATGGTAGCCCGAGGAGTGCGGCAGTGGCGTCGTTAACAACATCACCTCTTCCGGGCGTATTTCGAGGCACGTTATATGCGAGAATAAATTCCATGCCATGCGCCCATAGTTGTGTCGGACCCCTTTAGGGAGCCCGGTCGTCCCCCCGGTGTAGGCGATGATTGCTGTGTCCTCTGGCGTGGCAATTAGTGGCCTGAACTCAATGGACTCTGCCAAGGCCTTATCCCAATGAAATTGGCTGGCTTCAGGCAGCTGTCCAGACGTCGCGCCCACAAGGATCATGAAAGGCGAGCTTTTCAATCCATTGGCGCGTGGAAGCTGTTCATGCGTAATGAGCACTTTTGCTTCGCTATGATCGAGGCAATAGACTAGCTCGGGTACGCCCATGAGTTCATTCAAAGGCACGCGGACTGCAGCGAGCTTTAGAATAGCAAACTCGGCGACAACATATTCATGACCATTGGGCAGGTGCACAGCGACAGCGACACCGGGCCCAACACCGTGAGCGACAAGAAAGGCTGCAAGCTTGTCGGATAGGTCGTCTATTTGGCTATAAGTCCAACTCGTCTCGCCGAACGTAATGGCGACCCGACCTGCATGGCACTTTAGCGCTGCAAGTAGCAACTGGGCTGATGTGGGTACCTTCACGACGTCGCCCATGGTCTCACTCTTCGGCTTCAAAGACGGTACTATATTAGGTACGAGCGTACCTGTAAAGTTTGACTATGGCGGTTGGCAGCAAGCAGTCAAACTGTTATCTCGGAGCGACATTCCTCTGGTGGCAAATTCCGCAATGGTTCCGAAAAGCACGCAACGTCTCACGCTAGGCTCTGACCGCCAGAAGGAGCTACTCGCTGAGTTGGAGACGCTCTTCTTCGCCAATGGCTTTAGGACCATTACAGTTGATGACATTGCGGCACGTTTGAAGTGTTCAAAACGCACGCTCTATGAGATCGCACCCAGTAAGCAGGAACTCTTCATTCTGGTGATTGAATCCTGGCTTGAGCGCATTCGCCATTTGGGGTGGCAAGGCGTGCTTCAGCACGACGACCCCAAAAAACGTGTCATGGCCTATCTTGAACCCGGTGTGATTGAATCGAGGCCTGCAAGCCGGCAGTTTCTTGCTGACTTACAGAGCTATCGCCCCGCACTTGCCCTACTTGAAGCGCACCAAGCCCAACGGACGAAAGTGCTGATGGAAATCGTTGAGGATGGTATTCGCCGGAGCCGCTTTAAGCCGTTCCATTCAGCGCTCGTTGCCGAGCTCTTTCTTGCGGCAGTTAATCGGATCAATGAACCTTCAACGCTTGAAAGAACCGGGGTGGGGTTTAGCCAAGCGTTCGACGAATTATATAAGATCCTCACCACTGGACTGTTTCTGGAACCAGAAGCGTAGCCGCTAACCTTAAACCTCTGTCAGGAAAGCGGCGATCTGATCGACCACCTCTTCAGCTTCTGGAATGCCCACAAGCAAAGCGAAGACATGGGGTGCCTCTTCATAGACTTTTATTGTCACCTTCGTGCCAGCGCTTTCCGCTTTGTCCGCGAAACGCAACGTGTCATCCCGCATGACTTCGGTGCTACCAACAATAAATAGAGTGTCTGGGAGCTCCATCGGCTCGTCCCAGTAGGGCGATGCTGCGGGTTGGGCCGGGTTTGCACCTTGCAAATAATGGAAGACTTTGTGAATCACGGCCTGAGGTCCAAACATCGGATCGGCCTCTGCATTGGCGACGTAGGAATGGCCAGTCATCGCAAGGTCAGTCAAAACAGACAGGCCCACCAACTTATCAGGCAAGCGGTGACCTTCGCGCTTTAGCTTGGCGCAAGCGCACAACACCAGCGCGCCCGCAGACGAGTCACATAGGACAAATACTGGACCGGACTCTTCGGCTAGGATGGTGCGGAGGGCTTTAAAGACATCCTCATGGGCTGCTGGGAAGGCGTTTTCAGGCGCAAGACGATGCTGAAGCAATGCGCCGCGCGTGCCCGCTTTAGTGGAAATGCGATCCAGTAGCGCTCGATGCACGTCTCCGCCGGGAAAGCAAAAGCCCCCGCCAGGAACATAAACTAAGAGCGCGGCCCCTTCCGCGCGCCGTAACTCGAGCTCGCTATTCCCCAACTTTCTAGGCGTACCCTCGGGTCCTAAGGCTTCGAAAGAGGCCAGCATTTGGCGCATTTCAACTGGATTATAGTCGCTATTGAGCAAGGCGCGTCGCGTCTGCCTGACTTCTGCATTGTAGGCGTTCATTTCGGGACTTGGAATCACGTCATTGGGCATCGCTTGACCTCATATCGGTACTAATGTACCTATTATCGTACCGCATCTAAAAATGACGTTCAAGTCGCGGAATATGGGAGGATAGGATGTTGAGGTCTGAAACCGCAAATTCGCGTCGTTTGTCCGGCTTGTTGATGTCATGTGCAGTAACAGCAGTGTTCGTAGCCCAGCCCGCTTGGGCACAAACGGCTGCATCCACTCCAGCTGCCGAACCAGATCAGGCTGGCGTCGAAGTTATCGTTGTTACAGCTCGCAAACAGTCTGAATCGCTGCAAGACGTGCCGATGTCGATCTCCGCAGTCTCTGGAAAAGACTTGGAAGATGCTGGCTATACCGAACTCAACGATATCTCGCGCCTCAGCAGCAATGTCTATTTTGAAGCCGCAGATCGCTCAAAGCCACTGATTTACATCCGCGGCATCGGGACGCGCAGCTATGATGCAGGCAGCGATCCTTCGGTCGGCGTATTCGTGGATGGTGTTTACCTCGGCCGCTTTGGCGCACTCGATATGGACCTCATGGATGTCGCGCGCGTCGAACTGCTAAGAGGCCCTCAAGGTTCCCTTTATGGTCGCAATACTATTGGCGGTGCCATTTCTGTCGTGTCACGCGATCCGTCCTCGGTCTTCAAGGGCCACCTTTCTGGCGAGCTCGGGACCAGTGCAATCAGCGGTGACTCTCTCTATTCGGTAGGTGCTTCGCTGAGTGGTCCGATCG